>NZ_JAGMXV010000218.1 GCF_018006725.1 Rhizorhabdus sp. | reverse complement strand
GCCTATGACCGCGACGACCGGCTGCTGCTCAAGCGCATCTATTACTCGGTCGGTGGCGGTTTCGTCGTGACCGATACGGAACTGGAGCAGATGCGCGCCAGCAAGGCGCGCTCCAGCGACAGGAAGCCTCCGTTGCACTGCCCTCGAACAGCAGGTCGCTGAGTTCGCCCGCGCCCAGTTCGGCGCCCGTGGCGAGGATCGCGCCGCCGCCGAGCCGGTCGATCAGCCCGCTTGCCGCCGAGGCCACCGAGGCTTCGTCCGACAGGGTCAGCCCCGCCAGCGCGCCGAGTTCGTCCAGATTGGGGGTCGAGAGCGTCGCCCGGCGCATCAGGTCCCCGAACACCGCGATCGTTTCCGCACTGGCGAGGCGGCTGCCGCTGGTGGCGATCATCACGGGATCGAATACGACCGGTACGCCGGCAAGGTCAGGCCTGCACAGTCGATCGGCAACGCGCGCGGCGGTGTCGGGCGATCCGATCATGCCGATCTTGACCGCGTCGACGCCGATGTCCGACGCCACCGCATCGATCTGCGCGATGACGCTGTCGGCGGGGATGGCGTGGACGTCGGTGACGCCTAGCGTGTTCTGCGCGGTGATCGCGGTGATGGCCGTCATCGCGTGGCCACCGAGCAGGGTCACCGTCTTGATGTCGGCCTGGATGCCGGCACCGCCGCCGGAATCGGACCCGGCGACGATCAGGATACGCGTAACCGGCATCGCGATCAGGCGGCCTTGCGGACCGCGTCGCAGATCTGATCGACCATCGCCTCGACCAGCTTGCTGTCCTCGCCCTCGGCCATCACGCGAATCAGCGGCTCGGTCCCCGACTTGCGGATGACGAGGCGGCCGGTGCCTTCCAGCTGAGCCTCGGCATCGGCGATCGCCGCCTGGACCTTCTCGTCCTTGAGCGGTTCGCCGCCCGCGAAGCGGACATTCTTGAGCAGTTGCGGCAGCGGGTCGAACAGGTGGAGCAGGTCGCTCGCAGGCTTGCCGCTCTCGACCAGCTCGGCGAGCACTTGCAAGGCCGCCACGAGGCCGTCGCCGGTCGTTGCATGGTCGGACATGATGATATGGCCCGACTGTTCGCCGCCGACGTTGAAGCCCTCGGCGCGCATCGCCTCGACCACATAGCGGTCGCCCACCTTGGTCCGGTGCAGCGACAGGCCCTGCCCCTGCAGGAAGCGTTCAAGGCCCAGATTGGACATGACCGTAGCGACCAGCCCGCCCCCGCGCAGCTGGCCGCGCCGGTGTGCGCCGCTGGCGATCAGCGCCATCAACTGGTCGCCATCGACCACCCGGCCGAGATTGTCGACCACGATCAGCCGGTCGGCATCGCCATCGAGCGCAATGCCGATGTCGGCGCGCGTATCGCGCACCTTGTCCTGCAGCGCTCTGGTGTCGGTCGAACCGCATTTGTCGTTGATGTTGATACCGTTTGGGCTGACCCCCATCGAAATGACGTCGGCGCCCAGTTCCCACAGCGCAAGCGGCGCGACCTCATAGGCGGCGCCATTGGCGCAATCGACGACGATGCGCAGCCCTTCGAGGCGCAGATGCTCGGGGAAGCTGGACTTCACTGCGTGGACATAGCGGCCGCGCGCATCCTCGACGCGGCGCGCCCGGCCAATCTCGGCCGGCGCGGCGAGGCTCACCGGCGCGTCGAGCAGCCCTTCGATCGCGATCTCGTCGGCATCGGACAGCTTGTAGCCATCGGGGCCGAACAGCTTGATGCCGTTGTCGGCGAACATGTTGTGGCTCGCGGAGATCATGACGCCCAGGTCGGCGCGCATCGACCGGGTGAGCATCGCGACCGCCGGAGTCGGCATCGGGCCGAGCAGGACGACGTCCATGCCGACGCTGGTGAAGCCAGCGACGAGCGCGGACTCCATCATATAACCCGACAGACGCGTATCCTTGCCGATGACGACCCGGTGACGATGCTCGCCCCGGACGAAATGGGCCCCGGCTGCCTGCCCCACGCGCATGGCGATTTCGGCGGTCATCGGGCTCTCGTTGGTCCGCCCGCGAATGCCGTCGGTCCCGAAATATCTACGCACCATGCAACGATCCCCAAGTCAAAGCCGCTGCTAGATGCGCCGATTCCAATGGCGCCTCAAGCCCCTGCGGAGCAGAAGGGCGGCCACAGCTCTGCCATGACCGCCGCTCAGGCCTTAGCGCTCGTAAGCCTTGGGCAGCGCCTTCTCGACCGGGTCGAGATAGCGGTCGCGCAGGCGCGTCTGACGACTGACCGTCGGCTGCGCCACGCCGTCGATGAAGATGGCGGTCGGACGCGACGACAGTTCGAGCGGGTCGCCGCTCCAGACGACCACGTCGGCACGGCGCCCGGCACGGAGCGAGCCGATCTCACCATCCATGCCGATCGCCGCAGCGGGTTTCGATGTGATCGAGGCAAGCGCTGCCCCCCAGTCGAGCCCCTGCGCGCCGGGTATCTTGGTCAACGCCACCAGATTGCCGGCATATTGCGGGAGGAAGGACTCATAGGGTCCTTCCGAGATGTCGGCATTGGAGATGGCGACGGTGACCCCGGCCTTGGCGAGCCGCCCCACATTGGACTGAGTCGCGGCGATAGACTCGAATTTCTCGGGCAGGTCGATCAGGGCGGCAGCGATCACGGGAACGCGGGCGGCCGCGATCTCGCTGGCCACCATCCAGCCTTCGGTCGCGCCGACCAGCACCAGCTTGAGCGCCGGATATTGCTTCTTGAGGGCAAGCACCGAACGGATGTCGGACGCCCGCTCGACATGGACCAGCAGCGGCTGGGTCCCACGCAGAACCGGCCCGAGCGCCTCGGCATCCTGCCGCGTGATCAGCGCGTCCTTGCTGGCGAAATCGGCGCTCGCCGGGTTGGCTGCTGCCGAAAGCGCCGCCTTGAGCAGCGCATAGGCCGCCGGACGGCTCCCGCCCGCGGCCGACATGCCCTCTTCGCCCAATTCGATATATTGGAAGGCGCGCGGGCGCGTCACCGGATCGGGATCGGTGCCGAGGTCGATCACCGCCCCCTGCCCTGCGAACATCGTGTTGCCGGTGCCGGGCATGATGAAGGCCCGGGTGATCCCGGCCGACCGTTCGGTGCCGATGCGCTGGCCGTTCGGATTGACAGCCGTCGAGATGTCGAGCGCGGCCGAGAAGGGCGACTTGCCGGCGCTGAGGTCGTTGACCTCGGACATGCCATAGCCTTCCATCACGCCGAGGGTGCTGACGCCCGCGACGATGCCGGGGGATACCCATTTGCCGGTGGCGTCGATCACCGTCGCGCTCGCCGGCACGGCCACGCCGGCGCCTGCCGCGACGATGCGGCCATTGGTGATGACGACCGTGCCATTCTCGATCGGCTGCGATCCGTCGCCGATCGCGACGGTGCCGCCCGTAATCGCGATGGTCTCGGCAGTTGCCGGGAGGGCTGCCGTCGCAAGCGCCGCGCACAGGGCGCCGCCGAGCCCGCGGAGGAGCGTGGATCGGGTCATTTCACATCTCCCTCGCCGGGCTGGCCCAGCTCGAAATCACTCACCGGACGGAGCTTGGGATCATAGGCATCGTACAGCATCGCGCCATCGACCCAGACCTTCTCCGGCCGCGTGTAGACGCTGAGCGGATTGCCGTTCCACAGCACGACGTCGCCCATCTTGCCGGGCTTGAGACTGCCGGTCTTGTCGGCGATGCCCAGAGCCTTCGCGGGCGCGATGGCGAGCCAGGTCCAGGCCTGCTCGTCGCTGATCTGGAAGCCGGCGCGACGGCCCGAGGCAAGCGCCTTGGCGACCTCCTGGTTGAGCCGCTGGATGCCGTTCTGGTCGTCCGAGTGGATCATCACGCAGGCGCCCGCATTGTGCAGGATGGCGAGATTTTCCGGGATGCCATCGTAGCTTTCCATCTTGAAGCCATACCAGTTGGCCCAGACGGCGGCGCAGGTGCCGTTTGCCTTCAGAAGATCGGCGATCTTGTAGGCTTCGACGGCATGGTGGAAGGCGGTTACCTTGTAACCGAACTCCTTCGCCATATCGAGGACGATGCCCATCTCGTCGGCGCGGTAGCAATGGTTGTGAACGAGGATCTCGCCATCGAGAACGCCGCGCAGCGTGTCCATGGCGACGTCGCGCGACGGCGCCTCGCCACCCTTCTCCTCATATTTGTCCCACTTGCGCTTATATTCGGTCGCCTTGATCCAGGTCTGGCGATCGACCGCAACATTGCCCATGCGGGTCGAAGGTTCGCGCCCCTTCCCGCCATAGACGCGCTTGGGATTCTCGCCGCAGGCCATCTTCAGGCCATAAGGCGCGCCGGGGAACTTCATTCCCTGTACCGTGCGCGCATAGACATTCTTGAGCGTGACCGAGCGGCCCCCGAACAGATTGGCCGAACCGGGCAGGATCTGCAGCGTGGTCACGCCGCCATTGGCGAGCGCGCGGCTGAAACCGGGGTCCTGCGGCCAGACGCTATGTTCCGCCCAGACCTGCGCCGTCACCGGTGCGGTCGCCTCGTTTCCGTCGGAATGGGCCTCGACGCCCGGCGACGGATAGTCGCCGAGATGGCTGTGCACATCGATGATGCCGGGGGTGACCCACTTGCCCTTGCCCTCGATCAGCTTCGCGCCAGCCGGGATGGCGAGATCGGCACCGCCAACCTCGACGACCTTGCCGTCGGCGAGCAGGACGGTGCCATTCTCGATGCGGCCGCCTTCGCCGTCATAGACGGTCGCATGGACGATCGCGGTCGGCACGCCCGGATAGGGCTTGTAGGTCGACGGGAAGGGATCGTGATCGAACGCCTTGCCCTTGCCTGGCGGGGGCGCGTCGGACGACGCGGATTTGGGTGCTGCACCGCCCGAACAGGCGGTCAGCGCGAGCGCCATCGCGGCGCCGTAGAGGAACTTATTGGACACCGTGCATCCACTTCTTGATGACCGGGGAGAGAAGGAACAGCACCACGCCGATGCCGATCGAGACGAGGCCGATGGTCTGGAAGACACCCGCATAGGTGTCGAGGCTGACCTTGAGGTTGGTCACCTGACCGCCGACCGTTTCCACACTGGCGACCTGCGCGACCATGCCGGCCACATATTGGGCGCAGCTGATCGACAGGAACCACAGCCCCATCATCAGGCCGACGACACGCGCGATCGACAGCTTGGTGATCATCGAGAGGCCGACCGGCGAGATGCAGAGCTCGGCCATCGAATGGATCAGATAGAGCAGTGCGAGCCACCAGACCGACACCTTGAAGTCCGGCCCGGCATAGGCCGTGCCCCACACCAGCGCGAGGAAGCCGAGGCCGACGCCCGCAAGCGCGATGGCGAACTTGACCGGGATCGACGGCTCCAGCCCGCGTCGGCCGAGCGCGTTCCACAGGATCGAGGTCAATGGCGCCAGCAGCACGATGAAGAAGGCGTTGAAGAACTGGGTCTGCCCCGCCGACATGGTGAACATGCCGAAGATCGAGAGGTCGGTGTTGCGGTCGGCGAACAGGGTCAGCGAAGACCCTGCCTGCTCGAAAAGCGTCCAGAAGACGACGTTGAAGACGATCAAGACGATCGCCGCGACCATCATCTGAAACTCGACCTTGTTGCCCGCCTTGAGCGCCCAGAGCGGGATCAGGACGACGGAGGCGAGGAACGAGGCGAACAGCACCTTGCCCATGATCGGCAGGCCGAGCAGATAGCCGATCATGCCGCTGCCGGCCGGCGTCGCGGTGCTGTTCATCAGGTTGACGAACAGGAACCAGCCGACCGGCACCGCCGCGATCGCACCGATATAGATCAGCAGCGACCGGTCCTTGTCCTGTCCCGGAGGCGGATCGCCATAGCCGTCGAGCTTGTCGCCCGCGAACTGGATCAGCGCCCAGCTGATCATCATGCCGATCGCGGCGAGGCCGAAGCCGGCCCACCAGCCGAGCGCAACCGCGAGGAAGGGGCACAATATCTGCGAGAAGAGCGAGCCGAGGTTGATGCCCATGTAGAAGATCGTGAAGCCCGCATCGCGGCGGCGGTCGCCCTGCTCATAGAGCGCGCCGACGATCGTCGAGATGTTGGGCTTGAAGAAGCCGTTGCCGACGGTGACCATGGTCAGCGCGACCAGCATCAGCATCGTGTAGAAATCGTCGCGGTCGGCATCCGCTTTGAAGCCGCCCTTGGCGACGGTGCGGGCGACGCTTCCGTCGGGCGCGACAAGGTCGACGCTACCGTCCTCGCGGCCCTTGATCGCCAGCCGCCGATTGCCGTCGACGACGAACTGCTGCTTGGCGTCGTCGATCACCACCTCGTAACGCGCATTGTCGATCATCGCATAAGGCTTAGCGGTCGGGCCGCCGAAGCAGAGCGTCAGATAGCCGATCGACATCAGGATCGCGCCGAACTTCACCGACTTCTTCGAGCCGAGATAGCGATCGGCGAGCAGGCCGCCGACGAGCGGGGTCAGATAGACCAGCGCGGTGAACCCGCCGTAGAGGCCGTTGGTGGTCTGGTCGTTGAACAGGAAATGCTGCGCCAGATAGAGCGTCAGCAGTGCCCGCATGCCGTAGAAGCCGAAGCGTTCCATCGCCTCGGTGGAAAAGAGCCTGGCCAGCTGCCTGGGGTGGCCGAACCAGGTTTCGCCGTCCGAGCGGCTCACCTGACGGGATGCCGGCTCGGTCGTCGCGTCTGCGTCGGGATTGACCATGAAGTGCTTTCTGTTCTCGGCCCCAAGGGCCTTGCGTTATCGGCGCACAGCGCTTCACTCTCCCTCTCGCCACAGGCCCCTTGCCTGCCACGCCTGCCCACCCTTCCGTTCGGGACGGTGCGGACATGCGCCTGATGCGGCAAGCTTTTCGCTCGCCACCGGGCGATCAGGCCGTCCAGCGCTGCGCGGCCTTCATGGCTGTCAACAGTAACGGGGAATCCCGCTCTGTGAAGCCGATTGTTGCAATCGACACCAGCTGATAGACCGCGCGCCATGTTCAACGACCTGTCTTCGCCCGCCGCCCTTCTCGCCACGCGCCGCTCGGGGAAGCCGCGCGACATGGTCGCACCTGGCCCCAACGCAGCCGAGTTGTCTGCGATATTGAGCGCTGCGATGCGCGTGCCCGACCATGGCAAGCTGGCGCCCTGGCGCTTCGTGATCGTGGAACCCGCAGCCCGCGAAAGCTTCGCCGATATGCTCAAGGCTGCCTATCTAGCCGACAAACCCGGTGCCGGCCGCCTCGAGCTTGAGGCGATGGAACAGTTCGCGCGCCAGGCACCGACGCTGGTGGCCGTCCTTTCGACCCCGGTCGAGAGCAGCAAGATTCCGCTGTGGGAGCAGGAACTGTCGGCGGGCGCGGTCTGCATGAACCTGCTGGCCGCCACCCACGCCGCCGGATTCGTCGGCAGCTGGCTTACCGGCTGGCCGGCCTACAGCGCGAAGGTGCTGCAGAGCCTGGGCGGCCGCGCGGGCGACCGGATCGCCGGCTTTCTCTTTCTAGGTACGCCTGGGCGCGCGTTGGAAGAGCGTCCGCGCCCGGCCTATGAAGCTGTCGTTTCGACGTGGAAAGCCTGATTGCCATTGACGCGCCATGCTGTGTTAGCAC
>NZ_JAGMXV010000029.1 GCF_018006725.1 Rhizorhabdus sp. | reverse complement strand
AAGATCCGACCAGGCACGTCGCGACGGCCAGGCCGACCGAAATCAAGCGGCGGATTTCCGGGCTATATCGTCGGACTGGACCGGGGCCAGCGGCTCGGCAACCCGCGAAACAAGGGCTTTCTTCGCTTCGTCCGCCGTGCGGTAATGCTTAATCAGGCGCCGCTCTTCATCGGAGAGACGGTAGGGGTTGTCCTTTTCCGACAGCAGGTCGACCAAAAGGCAGCCCAGCACCTCCGCAATCCGTCGCGCCCATTCGAAGGTCAGCTCGCGCGTACCGTTCTCAAGGTTGCCAATCTGCGTCTGGTGCAGACCGACGCGCTTCCCCAGCTCGGCCTGCGACAGGCCGGCCTTTTTGCGAAACTCGCGGATGCGGTTATCCGGAAACATGTAGATGACATAAGACACAGTGGCTTACCTTGCAGCAAAAGACTTGTCTTGTCGATTGACGAAATAAGACGCACAGTCTTATATGGCCCCTCTAGCATTAGAGAGGCCCATGTCGAAGCTGAAATCTTGGAGGGAAGGCCAGGGCTTGACGCAGCAACAGCTGGCGGATCAGGCGGGCTATCACGTCCAGTATATCAGCGCGATCGAGCGCGGTGCCCGGCAGGCTGGCATGGGCTTCGCCAGACGGATGCGGGAGCTAAGCGGCGGCGAGATCACCCTTGATGACCTCGCGCCGCCGGCGGACGTATCTCCGTCGCAGAAAGCCGCGTGATGGCGGTACAAGCAAAACACACATACAAGCCCTCCCCCCGGATGGATGCCGTACCGTCACTTTCGGTTAAAGGCCCGTCAACCTTGGGGAAATATCCGGGTTGCGCGTTGCGCGCCCGGCGACGGGCGCGAGCCGCGCGATGAAGGCCGCGATTGCATCCATTTTGGTGGTAATCGCCATCGGCGCCATGGCGCTGCTGGCGATCGCCGCGCGCCGCCTGACCGAAAGGCTGGACCGTGTCCAGCGCGAGCGGTGGCCGTTCGACGGGGGCGACGTCGATGGGGGCGGGACATGACCGACGCCCCGGCCCTGTCGCTGCAAGAGCGGCTGATCATCGCCGACCGGCAGCTGGCGCTGGCCGACCATGTGCGCCAGTGGCGGTTCGGCGCAGGCTTATCGGTGCAGCAGGCAGCGCGGCGCATCCCCGGCATTTCCCATAGCTATATCGAGGCGATCGAGCGCGCAGCCTATCAGCCGCACGAAATCCCGGCCGGGATCATGGCGGCCATCATCCGGCAGGCCGGGCCGCTGCCCGCCGCATTGAGCTATGAAGAGGCCCCCCCGATGGCCGCCCTCCCCACGG
This sequence comes from Rhizorhabdus sp., assembly GCF_018006725.1. Classification (GTDB taxonomy): domain Bacteria; phylum Pseudomonadota; class Alphaproteobacteria; order Sphingomonadales; family Sphingomonadaceae; genus Rhizorhabdus. The sequence goes on along the minus strand of NZ_JAGMXV010000029.1, from coordinate 31,299 downwards.
GCGGCTTTCCCGAGGGCGCCGGCGAGGACCGCGCGGGACCGCGTCGATCGCCGGCGCCCGAGGGGGTGGATGGCCCCGAGCGCGAGCCGGACGAGGATAGCGACCTATTCCCGCAATTCGCGCGCCACGGCGACGCGCTTTTCCTCGCGTGGCCGCAGGCCGCGCGGGGCCTTCACCTCAGCCGGCGCGACGTCGCGCGGCTGTCGGCCGTGCTGGCGCAGGAAGCCGCCAGTCTGGCGCAACCACAGTAAGCAAGGGGGACAGCTATGCGCTATTTCATCGACGGGGCCATGAAGGCGGTGCCGGCCGTAGTGGACGCCACCTATGGCGACCCGTTGCTTCCCACCGATCGCGTCGCCGTCGGCACCGGGATCATCTTCTATCTGGCGGCGGGCGAGAGCGTGAGCTTTACCGTCGCGACCAAGCAGCCCGACGCCGGTTCGCCGGCCGTCGTGTCCACGCTCACCGGCCCGAACCGCTATGACGAACCGCTGGGACCGAAGTCCAACATCTTCGTTACCGCCATTTCCGGCGCGCCGAAGTACCGCCAGATCTGACCATGGCCGGGGGGCGTTCATCGGTCGGGATGGCGGGCGGCTTCGGCCTGGTCGACATCAAGACGATATGCCGCATGCTCAACGAGCGTGCGCGCGAGCTGGCGCCCGACCTGTTGCCCAATGGCGTGCGCGATGGCGGGCATTGGAAAACGTCGAACATGGACGATCAGCCGAGCGGCCGATATTCGCTGCAGGTCGACCTGCAAGGCGCGCATATCGGCCACTGGCACGATTTCGGCGGCGCGCGGCCGGGCGAAGAAGACGGCGACATGCTGGACCTGGTCCGCATCCGACGCTGCGGCGGCGACCAGAAAGCCGCGATCGAATGGGCCAAGCGGTTTCTTGGCATCGTGGACGGCGACCGGGGATCGTTCGAGCGGGCGCGCCAGGAGGTCGAGCGGCGGGCATCGGAGCGCGAAGAGCGGTTTCAGGCCGAGATCAAGCGCAAGCGCGACGGCGCGCGCGGCCTGTGGCTGCACGCGGACGAGCTGCCCGGCACGCCGGCCGAAGCCTATCTGCGCGGCCGGTCGATCGACCTGCGCCAGCTGGGTCGCGCGCCGCGTGCGCTGCGCTATCGCGCCGACGTCAGCCACAAGGAACTGAACGGCGGCAAGCTGCCGTGCATGCTGGCCGCGATCGTCGGCCTCGACGGCACGCATATGGGCACGCATCGCACGTGGATCAGCCGCCGGCCCGATGGCAGCTGGACCAAGGCGCTGTTGCAGGAACCGAAGCTTACCCTGGGGCCGTCGCTGGGCGGGTTCATCCAGCTGTGGCGCGGCGATGGCGCGGGCAAGCTGGCGACGATCGCCGAGGGAACGGAGATCTATGTCAGCGAAGGCATAGAGGACGGGCTTTCGGTGGCGATGGGCATGCCCGACCGGCGCGTGATAGCCGCCGTCAGCCTGTCCAAGGTCGGCTCGCTCCAGCTGCCGCCGCAGGCGGGGCCGATCGTGATCATCGGGCAGAACGATCCCTATGGATCGAAGGCGGTCGACGCGCTGGAGCGCGAGATCGGCAAGCTCCAGGCGCGCGGGTTCAAGGTGAAGATCATCTATCCGCCGCGCACCCCGGAAAAGCCGGACGGAAGCCCCGCTTACAAAGATTTCAACGAATGGCTGTGCCGCGACCCGCGAGGGTTTTTCGGCCGCGATAAGAACGGGAGGGCCGTTGCGTGACGCCTCATGAGCAACTGATCAAGCATGATCCAGAAGCTGACCGGTGGGGGGACTGCCACCGCACCTGCATCGCGGTCATTCTCGACATGCATCCGTCCGAGGTGCCGCATTTCTGCGATGGTTCGCCGACGCGCGAAGACAAGCGCCCTTGGCTTCAGCAGCAAACTGAATGGCTCGCTGACAGAGGATTGGCGGCTGCCAGCATGTGCTACGATGGAGCCAGCCTCGAACTCGATACCCTGATGCACTGGACTTCCCGTGCGAACCCAGAAGTGCCGATGATCCTTGGCGGAAAATCCTCGCTCGGATGCAACCACAGCGTCGTCGTCCTCAACGGTGAGATCGTCTGTGACCCGTCTGGAAATGGCATTGTCGGGCCCATGTGCGAGGATCTGTGGTGGATAACGATCATCTCCATGGTCGAGCCCGCTAAACTGTTGGCGCGGCGCGGGTTGGCCTAATGGGCATCGCGGATATCAAGCCCGTTGATGCGCCGGACCTGCGCCCGGCGAACGATCGCCCGGACGAGCGCGAGCCGGATCAGCCGATATTGCCTCCCGGTTGCCCGGTCGAGGCGCTGGGCCGGCTCGGCACCGCCAGTTTCTTCCTCGACGAAGCGCGGCAGATGGTGCGCATGTCGACGAAGGATTGGAACGACGTCGCCATCCTGTCGCTCTATGGGCGGCGGGCGCATTTCCTTGAAGAACATTGGCCGCGCTACGGCAAGCCGGTGAAGGACAAGGACACGGGCCGGGAGGTCTATCCGGTCGTCGGGTTCGTCTATGCCGACGTCAAGAAATCCATGATCCTTGCCGCGTCGCATGCCGGCATATTCGACCCGGAGGGCCGCGTCCGCGAGCGCGGGGCGCATCGCAGCGCCGAGGGCGAGCTGATCCTGCATTGCGGCGACCGCATCCTGCTCGGCGGGCTGAAGCGGATCAACGGCGAGGGCCGCGCGCCCCGCTGGGTCGATCCCGGCCTGATCGACGGCTTTGTCTATCCGACCAAACCGAGCATTCCCAAGCCGGCGGCGGAAAGCCCGTCGACCGCGCCAGGCGAAAAGACGCTGGCGATGCTGAAGACGTGGAACTGGGTGCGGCCGAACATCGACCCGTTCCTGTTGCTGGGCCAGCTGGGCGCCATGGCCGTCGCCGGCGCGCTGCCGTGGCGCCCACACAGCTGGATTACCGGCAGTAAGGGCACCGGCAAATCCACGTTGAACGGCGAACATGGCCTGATCGCGGCGATGTTCGGCGACGGCGTCATCCGCACGGCCGATGCGACCGAGGCCGGCATCCGCCAGATGACCAAGCTCCAGACTCTGCCGATCATGTTCGACGAACGCGAACCGAGCGAGCAGGGAACCACGAGCGACCCGGTCATCAAGCTGGCGCGGCTCGCCTCGTCCGGTTCCAAGATCCATCGCGGATCGCAGGATCATAACGCCGCCGAATTTGCCGCGCAGACCTGTTTCCTGTTTTCGTCGATCCTGATCCCGCCCATGCTGGCGCAGGATCGCAGCCGCCTCGCCTTCCTTGAACTGAAACCGTTGAAGGAAGGCTCCGGCATCCGGCTCGACATGGCCGAATGGCGCCAGGTCGGCGCGATGCTGCGACGGCGCATGGTCGACCAGTGGGGCCGGTTTCAGGAAACGCTCGACGCCTATCAACTGGCGCTGTCGCGCGTCAATTTCGACCAGCGCGGCCAGGACCAATATGGGACGCTGCTGGCGTGCATGGACCTGATGCTGTTCGACAGCGCCGAGGGCCTTTTGCAGGAGCGGTTCGACCCGATCGCCGACGATATCGAGCCATCGCGCGTCGAGACATGGGCGAACCGTCTGCGTTTCATCGTGTCGGCCAATGCGCAGGACGATTGCCCGGACGAGGCCGACGCAGCATCCCATCTCGCCTCGACCTTCCTGCCGAGCAAGGGCGGCGAAGATCCGGAGCCGGTCGCGCGGACCATCCGTAAGGCCATGCTGATCAGCAATACGCAGGTGATGAACCGCGCCCGCGCCCGCCTCGAGGCCGCTGGCATGCGGCTTGTCACGACGACGGAAAAGCCAGACGGCGAAATGGGCGCCCGTGCCGCCAGCGGGCTGCCTAACGAGCGCGTCTATCTCGCCATCGGCGGGCGATCGATCCAGGGCCTCGCCAAACTGTTCGATCGCACGCGCTGGGCCGGCGGCGTCTGGACCCAATCCTTTGGGCGGCTGCCCGGCGCGATCAAGCAAGTCCCCGTGAAATTCGACGGTCGCAAGGACCGTGCCACGCTGGTTCCAATCGAACAGATATGTTCGCTTGACGTCGAGGAAGGCGACACGCCGATGGCGGCGGACCCGGCCGAGCTGTGAAATCCAGAGATACCAGAGGGGGCGTCCGGTACGCCTCGCGAGGGCCCCGGCGGAGCGTTATAGGGCGCTCCCAAGCGGCAGCAGCGCGCCCCGACAGCGAAGGGCCGGCGGGATCGCTCCCGCCGGCCCACATGCCCGCCCCGGTCCGGATTGGCGCCCTACAGTGCCAAGGCGAACTGCGCGGGGGCCGCGACAGCCGCAACGGCGGCGGGACGCTCCACGGGGCTGAAATCGGCCGCGGCGCCCTCGCCCGCATTTGCCAGCGCCATGTCGGCCGCAGCCTGCGCCAGGCTGGCAGCGCGGAAGATGGCGCGCTTGTCGTTTTTCAGCGCCTTGAGCCAGCCTCCGACATAGGCCGCGTGGCTGTCGATATGCTCGCCGGCGATGCCGAGGCGGGCGCAGATGAAGGCCGCGCCAATCTCGGCGACCAGCTCTTCGAAGGCATAGCCGGCATCGCCGAACTTCTTGCCGCCGTCGCGATCGAGGCGATGCGGGGCACCCGTCCAGTGCACGACTTCATGCGCCATGGTGGCGAGATAGCCGCCGACGCTCTTGAAGCGATCGAAGGCCGGCAGGTGGATGCTGTCGGTCGAAGGGCGATAGAAAGCGCCGTCGCCGCCATCCTCCGCGATCGACGCGCCGCAGCTGCGGATAGCGGCCTCGGCGGCTTCGTCGCGTTCCTTGCCGGCAACCAGCTCGACCACGGGCGGAGCGAAGCGCGCCGGCAGACCGTCAATCTGGTCCGCGTTAAAGACGCTGTACTGGCGCAGCATGCCGACGCGGCGCTTGCCGTCGTCGTCGCCCTCGCCCCGGCCCGCGCCGCTGTCGCCGTCATTGTCGGCGCCGACTTCGAGCGCCTTGAAAAAGACGATGCGGGTCGACTTCTCGCCCTTGCGGACCTTGCCGCAGAGATCCTGCGCCTGCTTGAAGGTCAGCCAGCGGCCCGAGCGGTAGCGATTGGCCGCTGCAGCGGCCCACAGCAGCAGGACGTTGATCCCGCGATAGGGCTGGCCGTTGGCGCGGAGCGGCATGATCGAGCCGCCCTCGCCCGCCGTCCAGTCGCATTCCCATGGCTTCGTGCCGGCCTCGATGGCGGCGATGATGCGATCGGTGACGTCCTGGTGAAGGTCGAGCTTGGTCATGGATCAAGCCTCCTCGCCATCGGTGTAGTCGATGCTTTCGATGAGCCAGCCATTGATGGAGAGCGTCTCGCCGGTGTCGTTGCAGACGGCCTTGAAGGCGCCATCGAGATCGGCCGATGCGTCAAAGGTGACGTCGAGAGTGTAGGGGCCCATTTCGATGATGGCCGTGCGGGTCGGTGCGGTGGTCATGTTCGGTCCTTTCTGACCATAAGCGCGGCCGGATGCCGTCGCTTTCTGTGTCTATGTTTTGATATACGTTCGCGTTTGTCAATAGCTGCCGAGAAAAATATTTTTCGAGGCCGAAACTGGCTGATTTCAGCCAGTTTCCACCAATTCAGCGCGCGATCAGCATTCGATGCGCGGAGCGCAGCGGATGCGAGGCGATCGCGCTCCTTTTGCACCTATCCCGCGCCCGCTCTTTTTTTTGCGCCCCGCGCCCCGGCCCGCTTGATACCAACACAGAGGGGGTCCATGATGGCGGCGCCCGATGGGCCGGGGGGCGGTTCCATATGGAACCGGACTGGAACCGGAAATGGAACGGGCTTTCCAAGCGATATCAACGACTTAACGGGCCGGTTCCATCGGTTCCATGTTTCCTCGCGCGCGCGTGATACGATCACACAGGCGCGCGCGTACGTGAACCGGTTACCTATGGAACCAATGGAACCAATGGAACCGAAGCTATATCTTATTGAGATAGCTTGCTTTTCCCGTTCCATTTCCGGTTCCATCGGTCAGGCAGGGTGGAACCGGAAAGCGGCCCTTCGGCCTAAGTCACTGGAAACGAATAAAATATGGGCCGGATATCCCGGTTCCGTGACTGGGCAGGCCGATAAGGGCCTCTTTGGGCGGGGTGTGGCGGGAAAGTTTTGGCGGGGGGGTGGCGTCGCCAGCTGCTCGGCGGGCCTCGATGCCGCTCGGCGATCGGTGCGGTTCGGCCTGGTCGAGGTCGCGCAGCGGAATGGCGGTTTTCCGCCGTTTTTCGGTGCCGCATCGGAGCATGTTGGAAGGGCGATGTTGGAAGGATCGGCGCAAGGCGTTGATCCGCTGGGCTTTTCCGCCGCCTGTCGTCAGTCTGTCAGACTGAAGCCGATCGGCCTCGACCTGGTCGGCGGCTTCGCCGCCGGGGTCGGCTCCCCCCTTCGCGCGCCGGTCTCCCCGCTCCTGCTCGCACGCGAGATTTTCCGGATTTCGAACCGGTCCCCGCTTCCCCTTTCACTGTCGGCCCTCCGGGAGGCGCATTCCCTCGCCGTGACTGGCCGGGGCCGGGGGTCCGAATGTGGGGGATGGACGCCCTCGGGCCGGGGTGGGGCGCGGTTCTGGACCGCTGCAAGCCGGGGCCGGGGGCGTGGGAAGCGCGCGGGCATGGGAGCCGGCGCGAAGGTCGCAACGCTAGGGAGGGGCTGGGGTCGTGTCAACTGACAGCGGCGACGCAAAGCTGGTCGCGGACATCATCGCGGACGCAAAGGCCATGCTGGCAGCGGAAAGCGCCGAGAGCGAACAGCTCGACCTGCTCTCCCCGCTGACGCCGGAAGAGATCCTCGAAGCGAAAGAGCGGCTCGGTGCCGATGCCGGGAAGTTGTCCCTCGTGCGCGACGCGCGCGAGGCGCGCAAGCGCGGGCGCCCGGCCGGCTCGCGCAACAAGCGAACCGACGACTTCGCGCGCCTGCTGCTGAGCCGGGGCCAGCATCCGGCCTTCACCCTGATGGAGATCCAGGCGACCGACCCGGAACTGCTGATCGAGGCGTCGAAACAGGAGAAGGTCCACAGCTTCAGCCAGAAAACGGGCCAGCCGAACGTCGTGATCGAGCGGCTGTCCTACGCCGAGGCGCAGGGGCTCCGCATCCGGTGCGCGGAAGCGCTGCTGCCCTACCTCGAAAGCAAGAAACCGATCGCCGTCGACGCGACGATCCGGGGCGTGCGCGTGATCGAGCAGCGCGGCGAGATGAAACCGGTCGGCGCCACGGTCGATGGCAAGGCCGTGCGCGTCGCCAAGGATATCGACCTGGGGGACGAAGCATGACGCTGGGCAGCCATCAAACCTCGATCGGCAAGAGCCAAGTCCATTTGACCCCGCGCTGGTTGTTGGATCAGCTCGGACCGTTCGACCTTGACCCCTGCGCAGCAACGGTGCGGCCTTGGGACTGCGCGGCGGAGAATTACGTCGAAGCAATCGACGGTCTAGCACAGCCTTGGAAGGGGCTCGTATGGTTGAACCCCCCGTTCGATCGCCGCTTGATAGGCCGCTGGCTCGCCAAGCTAGCGGAGCATGGGCAAGGCATCGCCCTCGTTCACGCGCGCACCGAAACCGCATGGTTCCGGCAAATCTGGACAGGGGCAGATTTGATCCTTTTTCTCGGCCACCGCGTTAATTTTCTGCGGCCCGATGGATCAGCGCAGCCAGCCAATTCAGGCGCTCCGATCGCCTTGGCGGGCTATGGTGAGGGCGCTAACCGCCTGCGAAACAGCGATCTTCCCGGCACCCTCGTGACGGAGTGGGCCGCATGATCGACGATCCGAATTTCGAGACGCGCATCCTCAATTCGCCGGGGCCGATTTCCGAAGCGTTCATGGACGATCGGTCGTTCCTGTCGGTCATCATCGGTCCGGTCGGCTCGGCCAAGACGATGTCGGCGCTGCGGAAGCTGCGGCAGGTCGGGATGCGGCAGGGCTTCAGGCTCGATGCCAAGGGCCGGAAGCGGCGCAAGGCGCGGTGCGGGGTCATCCGCGAGACGTACCCGTCGATCGAGAAGAACACGCTGCCGAGCTGGTTCCGCATCCACCCGGAAAGCGACGGCGTATTCAGCCGCAAGGCCCCCTACTCGCACAGGCTCAACCTGATCCTCGACGAAGACGAGTACGGCCAGCCCAGCGACATTTGCGAGCTGGAAATGGAGTTTCGCGCGATCGGCGACCAGGGCGTCGAAGCGGCGTGCCGTGGCTGGGAAGTCAACGCGGTGATGATTGACGAAGCCGACCTTCAGCCGCCGGACCTGCTGTCGTTCCTGTCGGGCCGCGTCGGTCGCTTCAGTGACCTCGACCCGTCGCTGGTGGTCGATCCGCAGATCATCCTGTCGCTCAACGCGCCCTACATGGACAACTGGGTCTATAAGCTGGCGGTCGAAAAGGAGCTGGGCGAGCTGCTGTCGCCGGAGCTGGCGGAGGCGCTGGGCGACCGCAAGCTGATCGAGACGTTCATCCAGCCCGGCGGGCGCTCGCCCGGCGCCGAGAACCTGCACAACCTGCCGAAGGGATATTATAATATCCAGGCGGCGCTGAACAAGCACCGGCCCAGCTACGTCGCCCGCATGGTCGACAACAAGTTCGTGCCGCAACAGTTCGGCCAGCCCGTCAATCCGGGCTTCAGCTACGAGCAGCATGTCCGCCCGCTGGAATGGGATCGCAGCCGCCCGCTGATCCTGTCGTGCGACCAGGGGCTCTACGCCGCCGCGACCGCCATGCAGCACACCCCGATGGCGCAGATCCGGACGCTGGCCGAGGCGGTGATCATGCACGAGGACGGCAAGACGCTGATGAAGATTGGCCCCACCGCCTTCGGCCAGATGTGCCGCCAGATGCTGAACGACCATTTTCCAAGCCTGAAACCCGACATGCTGCGCGTGGTGGCGGACCCGGCGGCCTTCGCCGCAGCCGATCGCGCCGACAACGAACATGACTGGGTGCGGGCCTTCAGCAAGTCGCTCGGCGCCAAGGTGCGACCGGCCAAGACGAACCGGCAGACGCCGCGCCTGGAAGCGATCCATCGGGCACAGGCGGAGATCGACGGCTATGCGGTGGACCCGCGCTGCCGCCACCTGATCCGGGGCCATCTTGGCGGCTATCGCTACGCGAACGCGACCAATGGCGACGGCGAGGCGCGCGGCCGACTGGAGATCGCGAACACGATCTACACCCACATTTGCGACGCCGAGCAGTACGGCGCGCTCGAAGCCGAAGGGATGATGGATTTCGTTCTCGGCCGGACCGACCGGCGCGGGGCCTCGCGTGCGCGTGCACGCGAGAGGGTCGACCATGGGCAGGGTTATTTCAGCGGGAGGCAGCCATGAGCACGATGATTTTCGGAAAGCCCAAGATGCCGGCGCCGGTGCCGGTCGCGACGCGCGACATGGCGGCGGAGAATGCGGCTTCAGCGGATGAGCTGCGCCGGCGGCGCGGTGCGGGGGCGAATGTCCTGATGGGGTTCACCGGCGCGGAACCCGCGTCGGCGGGAGCGAAGGCGCTGCTGGGCGTCTGATTTTCACAAGAGCGGAAAGGAACGGACTATGGGGAAAACATTTTCGATCGGCTTCGTCACAGCGATAGCTATGGCCTGCCACGCAGCCAACGCAGCCTGGTGCGAGTATGGAGGCGACACCTCGCAGAAGCCGTGGGCCGAAGCGCCCGACTGGCAGCGCGACAGCGCCATCGTCGGCGTCGAATTTCACCTTGCGAACCCGGATGCCGGCGACGCTGCGAGCCACGAACGCTGGATGGAACACAAGCTGGCGGCGGGGTGGAAGTTCGGAGAGGTCAAGGACGAAAAGAAGAAAACCCATCCTTGCCTTGTGCCGTTCGACCAGCTGCCCCCCGACCAGCAGTTCAAGGACCGCTTGTTCCGCACGCTGGTACACGCAACGGCAGGCGGCTTCGGTCCGCTCGCCGACGAAGACGAGGGCCGGATCCTTCTGCTTGCGACACAGATGGGGAAGATCGCCGCCGCCATCGTGGCGCTCGGCTATGAGCCGCAGGCGTATAGCGGGGAGTATAGCGCGGCCGATCACATTATCGGGCTGCTGTCGGAGGCGAAGGACAAGGTCGGCGAGCTGGAAGGCAAGCTCGGCGCGGCGACGGCCAAGGTCGAGACGTTGGAAGGCAAGCTCGACAAGCTCGCCAACCCGAAGGCGCCGAAGAAGAAACGGGCGGTCATGCTGGCGCTGGCGGACAAGGCTCCGACCGCGCTGGAAGCGGCGCTGACCGGGGCAACCTCGCTCGTCTTCTCCGAAGAGGGCGGGCAGATCGACGACATCAAGCCGATCGAGCTGTCGCCGGCCGACTTCCGCAAGGATGGCGGCCGCGCGCTGCTGACGCGCCGGATCGAGATCGACCGCGACGCGGCATTCGTGCGGATCGACCATGCGTGGCTGATCGCCGATGGCAAGCCGGTCGCCAAGTGCGAGATCCCCGGCGGTCTGCCGGCGGGCAATGGCCGCGCCGCGATGTTCGACAGCGGCCACCTGATTTTCGGATGACGGGCGCCCCTCGCGTGCGTGCATGTGCGCGTACGCGAGGGAGCGACGGGGAATGGCGGGCCGAGGCCCATAAGCGGGGGATGATCCGATGATGGAAGATGCAACCGAAATCATGCGCCAGCAGGGCGTCATGGAGACGGACCGCAGCAATTTCGAAAGCCAGTGGCAGGACGTCGCGGAGCATGTCCTTCCCCGCCAGGCGGACTTCAGCACGGGCGGCTATTCGCGCACCCAGGGGATGCGGCGCACGACGCGGATCTACGACGAAACGGCGATGCTGGCGCTCGATCATGGCTGTGCCGTGTTCGAAAGCTACACCATGCCGCGCGGGGCGCGCTGGCAGTCGCTGGCGCCGCGCGACGACGCGCTGCTGAACAACCGGCGGGTGCGGCAGTGGTATGAGCTGAAAACCTCGCAGCTGTTCGCCCTGCGATCGGCGGCATCGTGCGGCTTCGCGGAACAGTCGCATGAGAGCGTGGCGTCGCTGCTGGCGTTCGGCAACCAGGCGATCACGCCCGAGCTGATGCGCGACAACAAGGGCCGCTATATGGGGCTTTACTACCGGTCAGAGCATATCGGGCAGCTCTATGTCCGCGAAAATGCATGGGGCCGGATCGACACGATCCACCGCAAATTCACGCTGACCGCGCGGCAGGCCGAGCAGAAATGGGGCGACAAGGCCCCCGAATGCGTGAAGCGGGCCATGCGCGACAACAAGCCGGAAGAAAAGCTCGAGTTCCTGCAGGTCGTTCGGCCGCGCGCCGACCATGACGAAACGCGCGCCGACAAGCGCGGCAAGCCGATCCAGAGCCTCTATGTCTCCACGCGGGACAAGGTCATCTTCGACGAAGGCGGCTATCGGGTCATGCCGACGATCTACAGCCGGTTCGAGAAGTCGCCGACCGAAACCTATGGGCGCGGTCCGGTCATGAACGTGATGCCGGCGATCCGCGGAACGCAGGAAATGGCGAAAGACCTGATCACGATGGTGGAGCTGGCGGCGAAACCGCCGCTGCTTGCAACCGACGACATGGCCGACCAGCTGATCCGCTATTTCGCCGGGGGGATCACTTATGGCGGGCTCGATTACGACAAGAACCCAATGCTGAAGCAGCTTCTGGACGGCGCCGACCTCGCGCCGGCGATGGCACTGCTCGACCAGTCGCGGGCCGTGATCAAGCGGGCGCTGTGGGAGGATCTGTTTCAGGTCCGGCAGGAGCAAAAGACCCATGTGTCGGCGACCGACGTCATGGAGCGGGCCAGCGAAAAAGGCGTGCTGCTGTCGCCGCTGGGGCGGCAGGAAACCGAGTGGTTCGACCCGATGGCAGCGCGCGAGATCGACCTGATGTGGGAGATGGGGCTGCTCGACGACATGCCGCCCGAGGTGCGCGAGGCTGGCGGCCTGTTTCAGCTGATGTACGACAATCCGCTGCGCCGGGCGCAGATGGCCGACCAGGCGGCGGGCTTCTTCCGCACGCTGGAGGGCGCCACCCCGCTGATGCAGGCGAAGCCCGCGCTCGTGGATCAATTCCTGACGCAATATCCCTTCGACAAGGTGCTGGCGGGGCTCGCGCGGATCAACGGGGTGCCGGCTTCGTGGGAGGCCGACGACGACGAAAAGGCGGCGAGCAAGGAAGCCATGGCGCAGCAGGGGCAGACACAGCAGCTGCTGGAGGCCGCGCCGGTCGTGTCGAAGGTGGCGACGGACCTCGCCCGGTTGAACGGAGGCGCCGGTGTCGCTGCGTGACGATGCGGAGGCGGTCGCCCAGCGCGTGCGCGACCTGCGCAACATCATCCGGCGGAAGGCCGATCGCTATGCCAGCTATGCCGCGCTGTTCAAGCGCGACGGGCCGCTGGCCGGATCGGCGGGGATCGTCCTCGACGATATCGCGGCTTTCTGCATGGCCGATACGACGACGTACCGCCGCGACGCGCGCGACGAAATCCTGATCATGGAGGGCCGACGACAGGTGTGGCTGCACCTGCAGGAAAGACTGCGACTGAACGGACAACAACTGGAGGCGCTGCGGCGCGAATTGAGGGAGACCGAAGATGAGTGACGGCACGGAAGGCGGGAATGAAGGCGGCGCGGCGATCCTGACCGCGCCCGGTGGCGAGGGCGGCGGTGCGACCGCAACCCCGGAATGGCTGGGCGGGCTGTCGGAGGATCTTCGCGGCGACCCGACACTGGCACGCTATGCGGACATCGAGGCGCTGGCGCGCGGGCATATCGAAACCAAGCGGCTCGCGTCGAGCCGGGTCATCGTGCCCGGCAAGGATGCGGACCAGGCGGCATGGGAGGGCTTTTACGAGGCCATCGGTCGGCCGAAGGACCCGGCAGATTATCAGATCACGCTGCCCGATGGCGCCGACAGCGCGCTGGCCGACCAGTTCCGCCCGATCGCGCACCAGCTGGGGCTGACCCCGCGCCAGGTGGAGGGGCTGGTAGGCTGGAACAACGAGCTGGCAACAAAGCTCCAGGGCGATGCGGCTGCCGCCGCCGAAGCCAAGCGGGCCGAAGGGCTGGCGTCGATCGAGGCGCTGAAGGCCGAGCTGGGCGCGGACTATGTGGTCAAGGAACGGCTCGCACAGGATGCGGCGCGCAAGTTCGGGCTGGATGGCGACACGGCGAACAAGCTGACCGAGACGCTGGGCGACCGGAAAGCGGTCGAGCTGTTCATGCGGATCGGCGAGGCGATGGGCGAACATCCGCGCGTCGATGGCGACCGAACCGGCGGCTTCGGTAGCGGCGGCGACCCGGACGCGACGTTGAATGCGAAGATGGCGGATGCCGACTGGCGCGCAAAGGTCAAGGTCGACGGTTCGGCCGAAAGCCAGGAATATGCCCGGCTTGTCGAGGCCATCGCCCGAAAGGAAGCAGCGCAGCGGGAGCGCAAAGCCTCTTGACCATGGAGTCGGGCGGGATTTATTGTCCCGCCCGACCGATCGCCCTCTGTGGCTGTCGGCATCCGGCCTCCCCGTCCTCTGACGGCTCCGGTGCAACCGCGAAAGCAGCGGCGTAATAGGCGGGTCGAAATCCCGTCAGACCGGCCCGGCAGCATTGCCGTCTCCCCGATCGAAACTTCGCAAGTCGTTTCAGATGGGGGTCATCATGGCCGTTGATTACGCAGACGTCGTCCGTACGATCGGTTTCCGCAAGGCGGTTGAGTTCGCACTCAACGAAATGCCCGGAAAGTTTCGTGGCCTGTGCGGCAGCATGGGCGCCTACAACAACAAGTTCGAGCAGATCGAAGATCGCTTCAGCGACATCTACGCCGAGGAGATCGACGAGCGGAACGGTGACACCAAGACCACCGATCCCGACGTCATCCGCCGGTGGATCACCAAGCCGAAGCGCGCGCAGGTCGCGGTGATGATCGACCCCGACGACAAGCTGGCGACGGAAGTCGACATCAAGTCGCCGATCGTCAACCGGGTCGCCACCGCCATTCGCCGCTACCAGGACGACAAGTTCCTCGAAGGCTTCTACGGCACCGCCTACACCGGCACCGAGGACAACCTCCAGACCGTGGCGTTCAAGTCGGCCAACATCATGGCGGTCGATTATGGCAACACGGGCACGCCCACCGGCCTGACGCTCGCCAAGCTGATCGGCATCAAGAAGCTGATGCGGCAGCGCCTGGTCGATCTATCGGCCGAGCGGCCCGTGATCATCATCACGGCCGAACAGGAAGAGGATCTGCTGAACATCATGCAGGTCACGAACCGGGACTATAACCCGATGATGCGTCAGGCGCTTCAGACGGGCCAAGTGCTCGACTTCCTCGGCATGGACTTCATGATGGCCGAGATCGGCAACGCCAGCGCCTATAAGCGCTCGTCCACGCTGACGGTCGACGGCAGCGGCTATCGCCGCCTGCCCGTGTTCGTCCGGTCGGGCATGCACTGGGGCAACTGGCTCGACTTCGAGGGCCATGTCGACCTGCTGCCGGGCAAGAACCACAGCGAGCAGATCGCAGGCTACACCTGCGGGCGCGCGACCCGCGTGCTGGAGGACAAGTGCTTCCAGATCCTCTGCGCCGAATAACCCCTGGGCCGGGAGGCGGCTCCGGTCGCCTCCCAACCCCGGATCAACTGCCCCCGAGGGGGCGTGCGGACCGAAAGGCCCGAAGGGACGAAGGAAACGGAGACTATGGCAAAGGGTTATTCGGCCGAGCTTGTCGGCGTCATCGACGGAACCAAGGTTCCCGACCTGAAGGCGGACGGTCGCGTCTATGGCGCCCGGCTGCGCGCCTATCAGGCGACGTTCGACATGGCGTCGAGCACCGTCAAGAAAGTGGTCGCCGACACCAATGTGATCGCGCAGATCCCGGCGAACGAAAAGGTCGTCGCGATCCTGATGCTGGCGTCGGTGACGATGGGTGCGAGCGCGACGATCGCGGTCGGCACCGCAAGCACGCCCGCCAAATATCGCGCCGCAGCGACGTTCACCACGGCCAATGTGCCGACGCCCACGATGCTGTCATCGGCCGGCGACGACGCGCCGCTGTCGGCGGAGGAAGAGATCATCTTCACCGTCGGCACGGCTGACCTTCCCGGAGCGGGCATCCTGCAGTTCTGGGTCATCACTACCGGCCGTTGAGGCCGGCAGCGGGGGGAGCGCCGCCGGGAATGTTCGGGACCGCCTCCAGTCGGTTCCGGGAGTGCCTTTCCCGGCGGCGTCTTCCGATTATGAAGAGAGGGCGGGACCATGGCCGGCGAACGATCGCAGACCGCAGCTATCAACGCCGCCGCCGCCCTGATCGGCTCCACCAAGCGCATTGCCGATATCGACGAAGCGAGCTCGCTGGCATCCAGCGCCAAGGCGATATGGGACCGCACGGTCGACGCCGTCCTGTCCGAGCAGCCGTGGAAGCCGGCGGTTCGCCGCGAATGGCTGAACCGTCTTTCCGAGACGCCCGCCTTTGGCTGGGCCTATCAATATCAGCTGCCGGCCGACTGTCTGCGCTGGCTGCCCTTCGCAAAGGACGATCCCAACTATTTCCAGGGCGAGCAGGAAGGCAATCTGATCCTGACCGATCATGAAGGCCCGCTGCCGGTGCGGCTTATCTGGCGGAATATCGACCTCGCGACCTGGTCGCCCGGCATGTACGAGGCGCTGATCCGGCAGCTGGCCGAGGATCTTGCCGAGCCGGTCACCGCGCTGGCAGGCGTCGCGAACCGCGCCGAAGCCAAGGCCGAACGCGCCATGCGTGGCGCCAGGCGCCAGAACGGCCTTGCCACCGGCAACCGCGACCTAGGCCAGCAGGCGCAATCCAGCTGGCTCGCGGCGCGTAACCGTGGGTAGAGCGACGCCGATCCAAGCGAGCCTGAATGGCGGGGAGCTGTCGCCGCGCCTGCATGGCCGCGTGGACCAGCGCATCTACCAGAACGGGCTGGAGACGGTGACGGGCTTCCTGCCGGTGTTGCAGGGGCCGGCCATCGCCGCGCCGGGAACGCGCTACGTCGCGGAAGCCAAGGGGCCGTGCCGGCTGCTGCCGTTCGAGTTCAACGTCACACAAAGCTATGTGATCGAGGCGAGCAACGCAGCGTTCCGCTTCTACACCAACGACGTCCGCATCGAGACGAGCCCTGGCGTCGCCTATGAGGTGGCGACACCCTATGCGTTCGCCGAGCTGGCCGAGCTGGACCATGAGCAGTCGGCGGACGTGCTCTATCTGTGCCATGGCTCGCACGCGCCCCGCAAGCTGTCGCGGACCAGCGCAACGACCTTCGCGCTGACCACGCTCGACCTGTCGGCCGGTCCCTTCGAGGACCAGAATATCGACGAAGCGGTGACCATGTCGCCGAACGGCATCACCGGCGCGATCACGATCACGGCGAGCAGCGCGCAATTCCAGAGTGGAGACGTCGGCGGGCTGATCCGCCTCGAGACGGAAGACTTCAACGGCATCGGACAGTGGGAACCGGGCCTTGAGGTCACGCTGGGCGAATATCGCGCCTGGAACGGGCGGGTGTACCAGATGAGCGGCGGGGCGAGCCTGCGCACCGGCACCGTCGCGCCGGTTCACTCGTCCGGCACCGAATGGGACGGTTCGGGCGTCGGCAAGGACATCAACGACAAGGGCCCCTATGGCGTGCAGTGGACCTATGTCCATGACCGCTACGGGGTGGCGCGGATCACCGGCTATGTCAGCCCCACAGTCGTCAACGCGACCGTCGTTCGCCGCCTGCCCTGGCTGACCGGGGGCGAGACGACGTGGCGCTGGAGCTTCGGTGCCTTTTCGGCGCGCCGGGGCTGGCCGAACGCGGTAACGATATGGAATGAGCGGCTGACCTTCGGCAAGGATGCGACCGTCTATGCCAGCGTCGTCGGCGACTATGAGAATTTCGCCGAGGTCAACACGCTGGGCGAGCAGACCGCCGACATGGCAATCCGCGTATCGCTGCCGAACCCCAACCGCATCCGGTGGCTGAAGGCCGACCGCGACCTGCTGATCGGCACGGCAAGCGCCGAACATGTGCTGAAGGCGCAATCGACCGCGCAGGCGATCGGGCCGAAAAACGCCAAGATCGAAACGCAATCGACCTATGGCAGCGCGATCGGGCGCCCGCTGCTGACCGCCGGCCGGCTGCTGTTCATTCAGAAGGCGCGGCGCAAGATCATCCAGCTGGACTATGCGGTCGAGCGCGACCGCAACGAGGCCGTCGATATCACCCGCTTCGCCGAGCATATGGGCAAGGCGGGCTTCGTCGAAATGGCGTTCGCGCAGGAACCCGACCGGCATTTGTGGGCGGTGGACCGCGAAGGAACGCTGTTCGCCTGCCTCTATGAACCGACCGAACAGGCGCTGGGCTGGGCACGGCGGACGATGGGGCCAGGCCTGTCGGCGAAGAGCATCTGCCGCTGCACCGATCCCGAAGGCGAGCTGGACCAGATATGGGTCTATGCCACCTTTGGGGCCAAACACCTGATCCTGCGCATGGACCCGATATGGCAGACGGGCACCGCGCAGAAGGATGCCTTCTTCGTCGATGCCGGCGTGACCTATTCGGGCGGTCCGGTTTCCAGCGTCGGCGGCCTGACGCATCTTGCCGGTGCCGAGGTCGACATATTGGTCGACGGCGCGAGCCATCCCCGCCTGACGGTTTCCGGTGCGGGCACGGTCGCGCTCGATGCACCCGCCTCCACCGTCCATGTCGGCCTGCCCCTGCCCGCGCAGCTGAAGACGCTGCGTTTCGAGGTCGGCAGCGAGGACGGCACGAGCCAGGGCAAGATCAAGCGGGTGAACCGGGTGACGCTGCGCGTCGCGGAGACGCTGGGCATCAAGGTGACGGTGCAGAACGGCATGGGGACCGTGCTGGAAAACCGGCTCGACCTTGTCGCGATGGACCAGGCGCCGCCGCTGTTCAGCGGGGATTTCGTGTTCGAGGAGATCGGCGATTATGACCGCGACGCGCAGATCCTGATCGAGCGGACGGCCCCCCTGCCCGCCACCATCCTTGCCATCCTGCCAACCATCACGACGGGCGACCGATGATCGAGATCCGCGACTTTCACCCCGACGATATCGCGGCGCTGGAGGTGCAGCCCGAGCAGGCCGGCGACATCGGTCTGGCGCAGGGGCAGATCCTTGTCATGGCGGCCGGCGGACCGAGCTTCACCGCGGTTCGCGACGGCCGGCCGATCGCGTGCGCCGGGCTGTACGAAAACCATGCGAAATGGGCGACGGCATGGGCGGCGCTGTCGCGGCTGTCGCCGGCCGAGCTGCTGGCGATCACGCGACCCTGCCTGCGCGCGATCGAGGCGAGCGGCTATCGCCGGATCGACTGCCTTGTCCGGCGCGGCTTCCCGGCGGCGCGGCAATGGGCGTGGATGCTGGGCTTCGCGCAGGAAGGAACGATGTTCGGCGTGTGGCCGGACGGCAGCGACGCGCTGATCTTCGCGCGCATCAAGGGGGAATGACCGATGGGTGCCGCGCTTCCGATCATCGCCATCGGCGCCATGGCGGCGGGCCAGCTGTACAGCGGCATATCGCAGGCGAGCCAGCTGAACAGCAACGCCAACGCCACGCGCGAAAATGCCCGCCGTACCGAGTTGCAGGGCGCGCTGGACGAATTGCAGGTAGCACGCGAGGCGCGGGCCGCGCAGGGCGAGGCGATTGCCATGCAGGGCGCGTCGGGTATCGAGCTGGGCACCGGCAGCGCGCTGGAGATGCTGCGCCAGAATGCGATCAATGCCGAGTATGACAAGCTGAACATCCGCAACCGCGCGGCCGGCGAGGCCAGCAATCTGCGCCGGCAGGCCAAGCAGATGAAGCAACAGGCGACCGGCACGCTGATATCGACGGGGCTCAGCGTCGGCAGCAGCATCCTTATGGGCGCGAGCAGCCTTGGCGGGTCATCGGCGGGCGGCGCGGCCGGTGCGGGCGGCAGCGCGAGCGCGGCCCCCTCGATCGCCTATGGATCATCCTATCGGATGCCGACCGGAACATCCCCCTTCGGCATGGGAACGCTGCGATGAGCGGGCCGGTCTATGAGAGCCAGACCCGCGCGCTGGCGATGCCGATCGAGTTGCGCAACGGCCCCGCGCCGGGCGCAATCGTCGGACAGGGGCTCGACCAGTTGGGCGAGGCGACGCAGCGTGTCGTCCTGGTGGACCGTCAACGCGACCGCGCCGGCATGGCGGCGGACCGGGCGGTCGCCTTCGCGCAGCTGCAAGGGCAGATCGACGACGAACTGACCCAGCTGAAGCTGAACGGGCCGGCCGATGCCGCCGGCTTCGAGGAAAAGGCAGCGACGATCGTCGAGCGGCGGACCGACGATTTTCTGAACACGCTATCCGATCGCGAGGTCCGCAACGCCTTTCTGCCCGACGTTGCGCAGTATCGGGGCCGCGTGCTGGGCAATGCCAAAGCCTATGCGATCGAGAAGCGCGCGGACAAGACGATCGCGGATTATCAGGCCGCCGACGATATCGGGGCCAATCTGCTCAACCGGTCGCCGACCGGGGACAATTGGGAAAGCTACCAGGCGTCGGTGGAAACCCGCATCGGGCAGATGGAAGGCTTGCTGCCAGCGGACAAGATCGAGGAGTTGCGGAGGGCGTCGCTCGCCAAGGGGGCGATATCGCTGGCCGAAGGGTTGCCGGCCGACAAGCGCAAGATCCTGCTCGACAGCGGCCAGTTCGACACGCTGCTGCCGGCGGACAAGCTGCTCGCCCTGAAAAGCGGAACCGACGTCGATTTGCGCCGGGAGGCGGCCGAACAGCGGGCGCTGGCGAGCCAGGCAAAGGCCGAACAGCGCGAAGAGCTGGCAACCGTCGAAGCGACGCTGAACGCGGGCACCGGCAAACCACAGGACTGGCAGTCGCTGGCGGATCGCTATGAGGCGATCGGCGACACGTCCAAGGCGGTCGAACTGCGCGCCAAGGGCCAGGCATCGGCGGCGGCGGTCGGCTATCGCAATCTGACGCCGGCGCAGCTCGACGAGGAACTGGCTAAGCTCGCGGCGACCGAGACGCGGAATGGCGGGCTGACGCCATCGGAAAATGCGTTGCGAACAGGGCTGAAGGAAATCCGGTCGACGGTCAGCAGCCTGCTCGGTCAATCGCCGATGCTGGCCGCCAGCTATGCCACCGGCCGGGCGCCGCCGGCGCCGATCAACTGGAGCGACCCGGCCTCGATCGAGGCGCGGCGCCGCTCCGCCCGCGCCGCTGCGAACCAATATGGACAGCGCGATGCCAAGCCGCTGCTACCGTCCGAGATCGAGGAGATGCAGGCGACCTATCGCAGCCCCGGCGGCAAGGCGATGGTTCTCGATCGCGTGCGTCTGTTCGGCGACGATGCCGCCAGTGCGGCAAGGCAGGTCAGCAACGATCCGATGTTCGCCCATCTTGCGGACCTGTCGGCGTCGAGCGCCACCGGCCGCAATGTCGCCAGCCTCGCGTTGCAGGGCGACGAAATCCTGAAGACGCAAAAGGGCATATGGACGCCGGCGGTTCGCAACGATGCCAATGCCGCATGGGGCGCCTATGCCAAGGCATTCAGCGATGCCCCTGCGCTGGGCACCGCACTCTACCAGACGGCGCGTGGCATCTATGCCTATGAGAGCGCCGATGCCGGCGACGTCGAGCAGAACGGGCTCGATGAAGACAGGTGGAAGCGCGCGCTCGATCGCGCCGCCGGCGGCGACGGTCGCGGCCGGGGCGGCATCATCGCCATGAACGGCGGCCATGTGATCATCCCGCCCGACTGGACCGAGCAGGACTTCACCCAGACGATCGCGCGCGCCGGACAGGCCGACTGGACGCGGGCCGCGCAGGGCCGGAACGCCTATGTCGGGGGCCGGAAGCTGACCCTGCCCGAAATCCGCAAGGCCGTACCTGTCCCGATGTTCGACGGCCGCTATCGCATCCGCATCGGCAATGGTCTGGTGACGAACAGCGAAAAAAGGCCGTGGACGTTCGACATCAATCTGTTGCGGGGCCGCTGATGGGCCTGTTCGGTCAATATACCGAGGCCGTCGAACAGGGCGGATCGGTTCGCCCGGCGGCTGAGCCGCCGATCCGGGAAACGGGCTTCATCGAGAATGTCGCCGCAGGCTTCCAGGCATCGCGGTCCGGCCCCGACATGTTCTCCAACCAGGCGCGCTATGAGAACAACGCCCGCGATGAGATCGCATCGGCGCTTGAACAGCGCGGCATAGCCGTTAGGCGCATCGGCGTCGCCGAGGCGATGGGCTATCAGCGCAGGCTGGACCGGGGGGAAAAGCTGCCCGCGCAGGCGATGGACCATCTCGCCAAGTTCAATGCCATGTTGTCGGCGCTGTCGGCCGAACAGAAGCGCGACCCCAATTTCCTGCCGACCTATAGCGGCGTCCGCGACATCGCCAGCCTCTCCGCGAAGATCACGGAATTGCGTCGTCGCGACCTGTCGGCGGCGGAACAGGTGCAGCAGGGCGCGACAGGCTGGGGCACGTTCGGCGGGCTGATCGGCGGGCTCGGCGGCGAGCTGACTAAGCCCGAGACCTATATCCCGGTTAGCGGCGGCTCCACGGTGGCGGCCGGCGCTGCCCGCCAGATATTGTCGGTGGCCGCGCGCGAGGCCGCCGCCAATGCCGCCGTAACGGCGCTTGGCGAACCGCTGGTACAGGCCGACGCAACGAGGCTGGGGATCGACCGCACGTTGCAGGACGCCGCCGTCGACGTTGCCGTGAGCGCCGCCGCCGGCGCGGTGCTGGGCGGTGCCGCCAAGTCGATCGAGTTCGCCCCGGACGCCATCGCGAGCGTGCGGGAGAGCTTTCTTGCCAGCCAGTTCGACCGGCTGCCCGACAGCATCCAGCGCCGGATGATCGACGGAGCGACGATCGACGATCGCGCGCTGACCGGCGTCATCGCCGAGCGGTTCGGCACAGACCGTCTGACGCCCGACGAACGGGCGGCGATGCATGTTCTCGACTATGATGCGGACGTGCGGGAAAGCAGCCCGTTCAAGCCCGGCCCCGATGCCGACATGCTGCACGGCCAGCGCCTTGCCGCCGCGATCGACGCGCTGAAGGCCGGCGAGCCGGCGCCGACCTTCGCCCCGGCAAAGCGCCCGCCCTTCGCGTCACAGACGGCCCTGTCGAGTTCGGTGGGCGAGATCGCAAGGCGCATCGCCATGGCGGAGAGCCGGGGCAAAGCCAATGCCAAAAACCCGCTGTCCAGCGCAACTGGCGTAGGCCAATTCATCGACCAGAGCTGGCTTGGTGCGATCAAACTGCATGGAGCAAAGGAACGGCTCGGCCGCTATGCGCGCGCGATCGTCAAGGAAGATGGGCGCTGGATCGTGCGCGATAAAACGCTCGAAAAGCAAATTCTCGACCTGCGGCTAGACGCGGACGTTTCGATGCGAGTGCTCAACCGCGTAATAGCAGACGATTACATACCGGCGCTGATGAAAGCAAACCTGCCGACGACCCCGCGAAATGTGTACATCATGCACTTCTTTGGACCCGAGACAGGCCGAAAAGTGCTGAGCTGGTCCGATGAAACCCGGCTTTACGCCATATTGTCGCCGGAAATTGTAAAAGCGAACGCGTCGGTGCTGCAAGGCAAGACAGCTGGCGAGGTCCGCGCGTGGGCGGCCAAGCGGCTGAAGGAGGAAAACTGGCCCAGCGGCCAAGGCGAAATGCCAGGTGGCAGCATATTCGCGCCGGACGCACCCGAGGGCGTGGAGTTGCGAGCCGACCTGATCGAAGATCCGGCAATCCGGCGTGAGGCGGAACGGGAACTGTACGGCCCCGAGCCGGACCGGGCGGCGGAGCTGGTCCGCGCGGTCGATGCAATCCGCGGCACCGAACAGCCCGCGCCCGACATGCCGGCGATCACGGCCGAAGACGGCCCGTTCGTCGAAAAGGACATTAAGCCGCGCCAACCGCGCAAGGCGCCGGCCGGGCCGGTCGAACTGCTGACACAGATCGCGCGCTGGGGCGGGCTGCGCGACAATGAAGGCAATGACTTCGCCGTAACGGCGGGCCTGTCGAACCGGATGACGCAAGGTGGCCGGGTGCTGCGCAAGGGCGGCATGTCGGTCGATCAGCTGGGGGAGAAGCTGTGGGAAGCGGGATGGTTCGGCCCGCCGTCGGTTGCCGAGCGGCCGAGCCTGGATGAAGTCATCGACCTGGTCGAACGCGGCGCGCGCGAGCGGGTCTATCACCCCGAAGACGTGGCGATCGTGAGCGAGCGAACGCGCCAGATCGACGATGGCGAAGAGGAAATCCGGTCGCTGCTTGACGGTGCCGCCCGCGACATGGGCATCGCCGACATGGACGGTTCGCTGATCGAGGAGGCGATCGGTCGCATCCGGCGAGGCGAGGACGCCGATCAGGCGCTGATGGGCGCGATCAACATGCGATCGGCCGACGAACTGGCGGCCATGGCGGAAGAGGCCGGCGCCGGCCCCGCCCGTGTCGAGACGGGCATGACGTTCGACGACTGGGAGCGGCTCGGCGAGATGCAGGACAGTCTTGCCCGCTGGGACGATCCCGAGGGGCAGGCGGCGCTGGACCAGGCGCTGTCGATCGAGCATGACTTGATGATGGCGATGGAGGCCGATCCGGCCGGCGGCTTCCGCATCGACGACGCCGGCGACGAATATAGCATCGCGGCGCTGCTGGACGAGGCCGACCGCGAAGAGGCGGCGATCACGGCTATGGAAGCCTGCATGACGCCGGGAGGTATGACCGAATGAGCCTTGCCGCCTGCATCCCCGGTCTGGTCGAAAGCGGCCAGATCACGAAAGACCAGGGCGACCGCGCGCTGGAGATTTACGGCCGGCTGCGCCGACAGCATGGCAAGACGCTGGGCCCCGCCGCCGCCGATGCCGCCGCATCGTCCGACACGCTGGCCGCGATGAAGCGCAACGCGCAGCTGCGCAAGCGACAGATGCTGTTGCAGGTCGCGGCGCAGAAGCGCGCGATCGTCGACATGGCCGGTTTCAAGGACGGCAAAGATCCCGGCGGTGCGGCCATCGCGCTGCTCGATGCGGTCGAGGGTGCGCCCTATGCCAATGTCGAGGCGCAGCGGAAGGCGATCCTTGGGCAGGCGCACGCGCGCATGAACAGCGTGATCCAGCATTTCAAGCGCAGCTCGATCGGGACGGCGCGCAACGTCGCCGACATGGCTGACGTGGTGCGCGAGCTGTTCGGCACATCGTCCGGCAACCCGAATGCGGCGGCGCTGGCGCGCGCATGGACCGAGGCGTCGGAGATGCTGCGCCAGCGGTTCAACGCGGCCGGCGGCGCGATCGGCAAGCTGGAGAAATGGGGGCTCCCACAGAGCCACGACAGCCTGAAGATCCGGGATGCCGGCTTCGACGACTGGCGGGCGTTCATCGCGCCGCTGCTCGACCGGCGGCGGGTGATCGACGACGAAACCGGCCAGCCCTTCGCCGACGATGCGTTCGACGACATGCTGCGCAACGTGTTCGACACCATCCGCACCGATGGCTGGATCAAGCGGACACCCGGCGGCAATACGGGACGCGGCAAGCTCGCCAATCAGCGACAGGAGAGCCGCTTCCTCCACTTCGCCGATGCTGAAGGCTGGATGGCCTATAATGACCGGTTCGGCACGCGAAACCCGTTCGAGGCGATGATGGGCCATATCGAGGGAATGAGCCGCGACATCGCCCATATGGAGATCCTCGGCCCCAATCCGGACGCTACGGTCAAATGGTTGCAGGACGGCCTTGCCAAGGGGGCCGCGCTGACCGGCGACGAAAAGGGCATCGACCGGATGCGATCGGCGGCCGACCGGCTGCGCCGCGTCTATGACGCGACCAGCGGCAACATGAACCAACCGGTGAACGGGACATGGGCGCGGCGCTTCGGCACCATGCGTTCACTGCTGACGTCGGCGATGCTGGGCTCGGCTTCACTGTCGGCCATTACCGACGTCGGCTTTCAGCGGCAGATCCGGGCGTTCAACGGGCTGCCGCAGATGCGGTCGCTGACCGGCTATGTCGACCAGCTGAAATCCGCCAACCGACAGACGGCTGTGCGCGCCGGCCTGATCGCCGAGGAAGCCAGCAAGATGATGGCGGCGCAGCATCGCTATACGCTCGACAGCCAGGTCCATCGCTGGGCCGGCGTGTTGAGTGACAATGTGCTGCGCTGGTCGGGCCTGTCACCATGGACACAGGCGGGGCGCTGGGCGTTCGGCATGGACTTCATGGGCGCCATTTCCGACAGTTTCGACCGCTCGTGGGGCGACGTCGAACCGGCGTTGCGCCGGGCGATGGAACGCTATGGCTTCGACGGGACGCAATGGGATGCCCTGCGCCAGACGGCGCTGCACAGCGAGGACGGCGTCGACTTCCTGCGCCCGCAGGACATCGCCGACCAGGCGATTGCCGACCGGCTGCTGCGCATGGTGCTGACGGAAACCGACTATGCGGTCCCGACCGCGACGGTGCGCGCCCGATCCTTCCTGAATGCCGACCGGCCGGGCACCTTCTGGGGCGAGGTCACACGCAATGTCGGCCTGTTCAAGTCGTTCGGCGTTTCGATGATCATGACGCATGCAGCGCGGGCAGCGGCACAGGGCGGCACGGGAGCCGCGACCTACGCCGCTTCGCTGGTGCTGACCACGACCTTGCTGGGCGCGCTCGCGATCCAGGCGAAGGAAATCAGCAAGGGCCGCGACCCGCGCCCAATGGACACGGGCGAGTTTATCGGCGCGGCGATGCTCCAGGGCGGCGGCTTCGGCGTGTTCGGCGACTTCCTGTCATCGGCGGAAAGCCGCTTCGGCGGCGGCCCGCTGGAGACCGCCGCCGGCCCCGTCGCCGGCCTTGCCGTGGACGTGAGCAACATCACGGTCGGCAACCTGTTCAAGCTCTATCACAGCCTGACCGGACGCAACCCCGACGGCAGCAAGCCGAAAGGCCCGAATGTCGGCCGCGACGCGGTGCGGATGGCGCAGCGCTACACGCCGGGTTCTTCCCTGTGGTACAGCCGCCTCGCCTTTCAGCGGATCATCCTCGACACGGCGCAGGAATGGACCGATCCCGATTATCGCGAGGCGTTCAGCCGCATGGAGCGCCGCGCGGCCGAGCAGGAACAGGGCTATTGGTGGCGGCCCGGCAAGCTGGCCCCCGATCGCGGGCCGGACATGGGGAACGTCGCCGGCGAATGATCAGCGCGGCTTCAGAAGGCTCGCATATCGGCTGCACCCGCCGAGATTGCCATTATAGTCCCACGACTTCACAAGGTCATCCGGACCGACAATGATCCGTATCGTGCAGCTGTAGGTCATCGGCATGTAACCGGTGCTGGTCGTCGTCGCATTGAACGGCGTGCTACCGACATAACCACTGGTCGAATTGCTCTGCGGAACCGGGACCGCAACGGTGTTGCTCGCACCCCATACATAGGCAGTATCCGAGCCGAATTGCAGTTGCGACGAAGGATATCCCAAGCGCGAAAATGCTTCCGCGCGCGGTCGACCAACCATCGACTGAAGGCCCTGCTCTATGTTCGGAAAAGTCGAACAGCTGACAAGAATAGCCAAAAGCGGAATGAAAAGTGCGCGACGCATGAAGCCCCCTTCAACGATCGAGTCGAAGCGTGACATATCACGGAATGCCAGACGCCGCTGCCTTTACTGCCCCCTAGCCGCGTCGGCGCGTCGCTGATATAAGCGCGCATCAGGAGGGCCGCACTCCCTCTCCCATAGCTTCGGATGGCTCCGCCCCCGGCGGGGCCGTCTCGCATGGGGGACGGCATGACGGTTTCGACGCTCACCAGCACGATCAGCTATATCGAGAGCGCCGCCGCGACCTATCCGGTGCCGTTCCGCTTCCTGTCGAACGCCGACCTGCGCGTGACGCGGATCGAGGATGGCGAGGTCAGCTATCTGGCGCTCGGCACCGATTACACCGTGGCGGGTGCCAATGCCCCCGGCGGCGGTTCGATCACGCGGGTAGGCGATGCTCATGTCGGCGCAACGCTGAAGATCGCGCGCGAGACTGTGCCGGTGCAGCCGACCGACTATGTCGCCAATGACCGTTTCCCGGCCGAGAGCCACGAACGCGCGCTGGACCGGCTGACGCTGCTCGCGCAGGAGAACAAGGCGCAGAACGCCGAAACGGATGCCCGCGCGCTGAAGGTGCCGCCGGGCGAGACGATCGACCCGTTGCCGCCGGCCGACGAACGGGCGGGCAAGTTCGCCGTGTTCGGCCCCGGCGGGGGAATGACCTATGCGTCGGGGACCGGCAGCGATGCGGACCTGCGCGAGGATCTGGCAGGCGATCCCGGCCCCGGTCTGATCAAATTCAGCTGGGCGTCGACTTACCTGTCGAAATCGGTCGGCGAGAAACTACAGCGCGCGCCGATCAACGTCACGGATGATCCATTCGACTGCCACCCGTCCAATACGAACAATCGCGACGGGTTGCAGCGCGTCGCCGACAAGCTGGACAGCTGGCAAGGCGGCAAGGCCATCCTTCCGAGCGGACGGGGGCTTTCCTATCGCGTTGCGGGCACGGTCGACTGGCCTCCCAATTCAACACTGGAGGGGGATGCCACTGCGATCGGCGGCTATGGCATCATCAACGAAGCGGCTGCCTCGATCCTGAACACCGGCACAACCGTCACCTTCAACCTGCCGCGCACGAACGGCGGTTTTGCCGCGCTGGTCGATATCGGCATATTCGGCACCGAGGGCGCGCCGGGCGCGATCATCTTCGGCGACGGATATGGACAGGAAGAGTTTACCACCAATCCCTTGCTGCGCCGCGTTTTCATTGGCGATTTCGACACGGATGGCGCCATTGCGCTCGACATCCTCGGCATACAGCGCGGTTATGTCGAGGACTTCTACTGGTTTCACAATTACACCCATGTGCGGATGGGGCCGTCCGTCGGCATCGACTTCCAGCGCGGCAATTTCGGGCCGACCACGGGAGGCAAGGCCTATGATGCTACCACGGCCGGTGCCGGCGGCGTCAACCTGTCCAGCACCGAAGTCTATTATGAAAGCTGCGGCGGGCAACATCCGCTGGACTTTTCGGCGGTGGGCGGCGCAATCACCTTTCGTGGCGGCGGCTTCGAGAGCATGTGCCGATCGCGGCCAGGCGAAGGACCGACCGAAAACCCGGCTATCTTCAGGCTCGGCCCAAACATGCAGGCGGATATCCGCGTGCGAACGGCCGATTGGGGAAGCTATCCCGACGATCCGGTCGAAGGCCCCGCCTATACCGGCATCATCTCCTTCATCGAGCGGTCTTCCGGTCCCGCGCTGGTCTATGTCGAGGTGGCGCAAGCTACGGTCAACTATAACAAGGCGACCGGCCTGCGCACCGGCGACAGCTATCAGTTCATTCGGGGCGGCGATTATTCGTCGCGCACCATCGTCGGACCGGGTGAATATCGGGCGCCGTTCTTCAGCGTGGCGGAGGCGCGGGCGATGTATGCCCCCACCGACAACGGCACCTATGCGCCCTATCATATCGACCAGCGCGGCGTGCTGATCCGGACCAACGCCGGCAGCTATGTCCAGAAGATCGACAGCTATCGCCGGACGGAACCGAAGGTTACCAGCGGCAATGTCCAGATCCCCACTTATACGGGGGTGATCGAAGGCGTCGCCACCACCGTCGTTTGGACCGAAACCTATCAGATCAACGAATTTCCGCCGAGCCGTACCCTGCTGCTGAACATCGACGGCGAGCGGGCCGGCACCAACGGCACCAAGACATTGCAGATGGTGATCAGCGATACGGGCACGCCGCGCGTCATCGACCTGACCACTGCAGCTACGGCAGCCGATGACTTCCATGTTGCCGTCCGCATCCGGTCCTATGGCCGGCTTCACCAGAAAGTGACGATCGTCCTGTCGGACGGCAGTACACACAACGTGACCCACAAGATCCTGCTGTCCGGCAAGGATTATGCGGCGTTCGACAACCAGACCTATCCAGTGACGGTGCAGCTGCGCTGTGCGGTAGCGGCAGCGGGCGACAGCATGACGGTGCTGGACGTGACCGAGGAAATGAAGTGACCCGCGCGGCACTTGGCCTGATCCGGCGGCAAGCGATGCCGGCCGGCCTGATCATGGACCTGAATTTCGGGGCGGGTCAGACCGATCGGCGGATGAGCTTCGCCGGTGGAGCCAATGGCAGCCGCATCGGTGCGGCGCGCCTGCCGGTGGCGGCAAGCACGCCCCGGATCGACTGTTCGACCAGCACGGCGGGACAATTCGTGGGGCTGCGCGTCGAGAAGGCGGCGACCAACCTGCTCGTCAATGCGACGATCGACGGGGCCAATCTGGCGACACAGAGCCTGTCGGTGACGGCGCAGGCCTATACGCTGTCCTTCTATGGCACGGGCTCGATCGCGCTGTCGGGCGCGGCCTCCGCCACGTTGACCGGCGATGCCGTCTATCCTTCGCGCAAGACGCTGACCTTCACACCGTCGGCCGGAACGCTGACCCTGACCGTGACGGGGACCGTGCAATATGCGCAGCTGGAGACGGGGACGATCGCCACGTCCTTCGTCGCGACAGGCGCATCGGCGGTGCTGCGATCGGCCGACCTGCCGACGATATCGGGTTCGGCGCTGGCCCAAGTGTACAATGCGGCCGAGGGAACGATGATCCTCAACGCCGAGCTGCCCGCACTGGTCAACGGCGAGATCCTGTGCATCGACGACGGCAGCGGCAATAATACGATGGAGATCTATCGCAGATCCTCCACCACGCTGGCGCTGTTCGTCCGATCCGGGAATGTCGGCGTGGCAGACCTTCCCACGACGGCGACCTTCAGCGGCTTTCGCAACGTCGGCATTCGCTGGAAGGCCAACGACTTCGCCATATGCGTTGGCGGGGCGACGCCCGCGACGCTGTCGAGCGGTGCGGTTCCCGTGGCGCCGACCATCATGCGGATCGGCCATTATCGCGGAGCGGGGAGCGAGCATAACGCCCGCATCGCCCGCGTGCTCTCGTTCAACCGGGCGATGGCGAACGCCGAACTTCAGGCGTGGTGCACATGAGAGGGGTAGCGATGGCAGACGAGAGCATGGGCGCCGGCGCGATTTCGGGGATGATCACCGGCGTGGTTTCGCTGCTGACCGTAATCGGCGGCGCCTTCGCCTTCCTGATCCGGCAGCGATCGGCGGACAAGGCCTCGCGCGAAGCCAAGCTGGACAAGTGGCACCACGAGTTGAGCGCCCGCGAACGCGCCCTGGACGAAGGGCGGACCGCCTTTACCGAACGGTTGTCGGACCGCCTCGAGGAACTGGAGCGCAAAGACACTGCGCGCGACGTGCAGATGCGGGCGCTGCGTGTCGCCTTCGAGCTGGTCTCGGCCGCGCTGCGCGAGCGCGACCCGATGCATCACGCGCTGGGCCTTGCCGACGAGATGCTGAAACAGGCGTTCCCGGTTCACCCGGCCACGCCGGCCGACATGGTGCGGCAACTGGTTGCGATCGAGGAACAGACGGGAGGCGGGGCATGAAGACACCCTTTGAACAGGCGGTGCGCTACATCACGCGGTGGGAGGGCGTCTATTCGGGCGACCCGGCAGACAATGGCAACTGGACCGGCGGCAAGCGCGGCGTCGGCCAGCTGGTCGGTTCGCAATATGGGGTGACGCCCGCCGCCATCGCCGGGCTGCGCGGCATCCCGGTCGGCAGCGTGACGATCGAGACGATCCGGAGCATCACGCTTGAGGAAGCCGCGAAGCTGGCGCTGGAGAATTATTATCTCCGCCCGCGCCTCGACATGCTGCCGTGGAACGCGGTGACCGCCAGCATCATGGACTTCGGATGGGGCGCCGGCCCCGTGCAGGCGATCAAGCTGTTGCAGCGGATGCTGGACACTGCCGACGACGGGATCATGGGGCCGGCGACCGCCGGCGCCTTCCGGGGCCTCGTGACGACGCAGGGCGTCCACTTCGTCGCCGGCGCCTGGTGGACGATCCGGGACAGCTTCTACGAGCTGATCATCGGCAAGAACCCCTCGAACGCCAAATATGAGAAGGGCTGGGATAATCGCAGCCGATACTTCACGCCCGGCGATGGCGAGGGATGGTGGGCATGGTTTCACGCATGACGGCCAAGGACGCGCCCCGCCTGGTCCTGTCGGCGGTGATCATCGCCTATTTCGGTTGGGCGCTGATCAACCATTACAGCGAAGGCCTTGAAGAGACGCTGAAGAACATCGTCATGCTGGCGGTGGGCTACTGGCTCGGTTCTTCCAAGGGATCGAGCGACAATGGCGCGCGCATGGAAAAGCTTATCGAGCTGGCGCGCCGTGACGGAAACGGAGACGCACCATGACGCTCGGCCGATCGCTGCCGCTGCGCCCGGCCTATGACC
>NZ_JAGMXV010000217.1 GCF_018006725.1 Rhizorhabdus sp. | reverse complement strand
AACGCCGTTCGCTTCGGCGTGGTCGATGATGTGCTCGCTGCCGGCGAGGGAATCGAGACCATGCTGTCACTGCGTTACGCACTGCCGGCCCTGCCCATGGCGGCCGCGCTTTCGGCTAATCATCTCGCAGCGATGATGCTGCCATCTGGCCTGCGTCGGCTCTATATCGCCCGCGATGACGATGCTGCCGGAGATACCGTACAGGCGATTCTCACGCAGCGCGCGGTAGAGGCCGGCGTTGAAGCGATTCCGCTGTCGCCTCGGGTGGGCGATTTCAACGAAGATCTGCACATCTTTGGCCTCGAAGCCCTCCGCGCATCGTTGCGGCTTCAGCTCGTACCAGAGGACGTCGTCCGTTTGCTGCATTCGTCGTTGGCAACCGCGGAATAGCCCCGGCAATTCGATGGGCATCGACAGGTCGGTCGCGGTGCGGCCACTGCCGGGAGAGCACGCGACCACGGCCTTCTAGAGGGCGATCGGACGGCAAGCGGCTCGGACCGGCAATGGCTGCGTCCGGCTATTTTCCGCCGCGCGCCGGCGACGAGAAGACACATTAGCCATCTGGCGAGCGCGCTTTGCATCGCGAAGCAAAATAGCCCGGCCTCCGCCATCCTCCGCTGCGCTTCGGCCCTCCGCTCTGCTCCGGGTTCTGGCCCGTTCCGCCTGCCGTCTGAGTGATCGCCACGAAGGCCGCGATGGTCGCGGCCGATCCGGCAAAGGATCGCCTCCATGACCGACCACGATGACATCGAACCACCGCACGACGCATCTCCGACCGAACACGTTCTTGCCGAATTGCAGCTCTTCGGTTACCGCCCCTTCGACGACCAGCCCGATCCACGGCCGCTTCCCGACGGCAGGATCATTACCGGTGCCGTCGTCGATATCTTCGATGCCCTGGTCGCGACGTTGAGCGACACGCGGCTCGAGCCGGACCTCGACGATCTGCTCTGGTCGACCGTCAACCTGTTCCACCGAGCCGTCGACCGCATCGGTCGCCAACTCGACGACAACGAACAGGCGCAACGGAAGAGTCAGCGCGAGCAGGACGGTTCCGAAGTTCGATCCGTCGAACTCGAACGCATCACGGCGGAAGGCACCACGTTGATCGAGCGACGCAACTGCCTGGAGCTCTTCCGTGACCAAGCCATCGAACGCTTCGAGACTCACACCGGCACATTATGGCGCCCCCGATCGGGATCGCTGGTGAACCACCGCACCCTGACCGCGGCGATGATCGACTCCCGCGACTTCATCGCAGCCAAGCGCCGCGCCGAGACCGAGATCCTGCTGCCCTCAGGGCCAAAGATCGCGCTCACCGGAGGGCTCGACTTCAACGACCACCACCTCATCTGGGATCGTCTCGACAAGGTTCATGCCAAGCATCCCGACATGGTCCTGCTGCATGGCGGCTCCCCGAGGGGGGCCGAACTGATCGCCTCGAAATGGGCGAGCAACCGCAAAGTGGCCCAGATCGCCTTCAAGCCCGACTGGACGAGGCACGCCAAGGCAGCACCGTTCAAGCGCAACGATGCCATGCTCGAACTCCTGCCGATCGGCGTCATGCACTTCCCGGGCACGGGCATCCAGGACAACCTCGCCGACAAGGCGAAACGGCTCGGCATCCCGGTCTGGATGTTCGGCGGCGCATGAGCGCCGTCTGCTCAACTGAAGTCTTTGAGGCGAAATTGCTCCCGCCGCAACTCCGCCTCGTTTCAGTCTCATATCCAGAGTTGCGCCGTGGTGGTGGTGGAAGGCGCGACTGGTAGATCTATGCACATGGAGCCACCACCATGCTCGCTATTGGGCTTGTTCTCAACACACTCGGCATCGGTCTGTTCTGCTGGGCGATCATTGCGCTTGCCGTGTATGCCCTGCCGTTTTTTGTCGCACTCATTATCGGGATGATGACGTTTCACAGCGACGCCGGCCTCATTGGCGCCATGCTTATCGCGACGGCCGGCGGTGCGCTGACGCTGGTCCTCGGCCAGGTCGCCTTTGCTGTTACTCGGTCCTCGGCCTTGCGCATCGCGATCGCAACAGCATTCGCTGTTCCCGCCGCCGTCGCCGGCTATCATGTGGTGTTCGCCGTGTCCAATATCGGGGTGCCCTCGCTGGCTTGGCGTGAAGTCTTCGCTTCCTTGGGCGCGGTTTGCGTTGGCGGCACGGCGATGACGCGCTTGGTGGTTTTGGCGAAGACCCGCCCGTTCGAGCCCGATGTGGTGGTGGAGAAACCGTCCTAGCCAATTCTTACGGCCGCATGGCCCCAGGGGCGATCGCTTACCGCTGCCATGTCGAATAGCTTCGTTTCGCGTAGATCGGCGCGGTGAACGGGATGATCGAACTTGAGCGCGGAGATCTCGTCCTGCTCGGAATTCATCGATCAAGCTGCCGACATTCGGTCTGGCCCACGCAGCCGCGGCAGAACGATCTTATCTCGATCCGTTCTTGGGAGACGATACCGCCTTTTGCAGGAGATTGTTTCTCTTTCCCCGCTGAATCGTTCACGCCTCTTGTTCATCAAAACCGAGATAGCCACGCTTCTCCAGATATCGTGGTTCAGCACGCGGACGCACGTGGCCTCGTTGATGGCTTGATCTGGCCGAAGACCGGCTTCGCCTCGATCGTCTGAGCCGCAACGCCGTTGATGCGACTTTCTTCCCCTGGGCTTCGCCCATTCCTCGCGAGGCAAGAAAGTCGCCACAACGACGTCCTCCGCTGCGCTCCGGCCCGAGCGGGTGCGTCGCCGATCGTCCTCGGCCCTAGATCGCCATCGAGGCCGCGGTGGTCGCGGGCTCGAAACACAACAGGAGAAGTGACATGGCTAACATCGGTTCTTTCAAGAAGGTCGGTAACGAATTCCAGGGCGAGATCGTCACCCTGAGCCTGAAGGCCAAGGGCGTCCGCATCGTCGCCGAGACCAACCGCTCCAATGACAACGCCCCCAGCCACCGCATCTATGTGGGCCGGGCGGAGATCGGCGCAGCCTGGTCGAAGCGTTCCGAGGAAGGCCGCGACTACCTCTCGCTCAAGCTCGACGATCCTTCCTTCAACGCGCCGATCTACGCGAACCTGTTCGACGACGAAGGCGGTGAAGGCTACACCCTGCTCTGGTCGCGGCCGCGCAAGACCGGCGAGTAGGCCACTTCATCAAGCCCCGTCCGGTCTGCCGGGCGGGGCTTCCCATCCTTCCAGGCGTCAGTGAGCGCGAACCGGCCGCCGGATCGAGCGGGTCGGCTCAATCACTCGGCCTGCCCCCGAGTCCTTTTCTTGGTGCTTGTGGGCGGGCGAGTGAGCAGGTCGGCGGCCTCGACACCCAGGCTGCGAGCGAGCCGATCGACAACGTCGATACCCGCCGCATAAACGCTTCGCTCGAGTGCGCTGATATAAGTGCGGTCAATTTCAGCACGATGAGCCAATTCCTCCTGTGACAAACCACGGGCCTGCCGGAGCTTCCGCAAATTGATTGCAAGTATCTCGCGTATATCCATACGCGAGAGGGCATGTCCTTGAAGAGTATTTCACCACGGAGTATTTTCGACAAAACGCGATCCGGACGGCTTCCGCGACAATTTTGGCGCTTCTGCTCCTTCCTGCCCGCGTGTTAGAAATTGTCTAAACTAAGGCGTGGAGTCTTATGAGGAAGCCGCCGCTCGACCCAGGCGTCGCCGACGCTGCGCCTGCAGATCAAATTCTCACTGCCTACGATGAGCAGCATGTCGTGACCTACATGCGCCTTCTGCAGGCCGAAAGCCAAGGGGCTGACTGGATGGAAGTCGCTCGAGTGGTGCTGCATATCGATCCGGTGCGGGAGCCGGACCGTGCGCGAAGCGCATATCAGAGTCATCTCGCGCGCGCCAAATGGGTGACCGAGCAGGGACGCCTCTTGCGCGGCACCGGCTCAAAATAGAAGAAAACCGCCGGCCGGCGACTTGCAGGCAGAACTATTTTCTTTTGCTGATCGGTGGTCATTCCGGTGCACCACGTGGTGCCAAACTAGGGGCTTCCTACAACCGCCTCGTTCATACCTATTGCGGCGCAATCGTTGTTAGCAGCGTGCAATGGGGCGGAAGCAATGCCTGAATTCGACTGGCGGTCGCCGGAATCCTACAAGAGCCTACAAGACGCCGAAATCACCGACATCGCCTGGGAATGTCTCCGCCGCAACGCCGGTTACCGGCGTGAGTACGAGGTGATGATTGCCAACAGCCCGAACGGCGAAGTGACTGACGAATTCAGGAGGAGGTGGGGCCTCTGCTTTCGCCCATGACCCGCGGCGGTCGTTCGATGAGCAGACGATCTTTTGGGCGCCTGAGGTTCTAGCGGCGGTCGTTCCGGTCAAGGTTGCCTCGGCCGCCGATCGCAGTTCAGCGCCTCAACCGCTGCTTGACCTTGCAGCAGGCCAGATGCGCCGCGCCGCCGACGGCTGGCACGCCGTGCTGCGCATCGGTGCAGTGGATCACCGTGTCTGGTCCAAGGATCCACCGGTGCTTGGCGCGTCATATGCAGCCGAACTGCCATTTGACGGCGATTTCGGCGCGCGTGCGTATGCAGCCCGCCGGCTGTGGCGCGCGATGAATGGACGCGCACCAGGTCCTGCCTTTCACCAACTATCTAAACAGCGGCGCGAACGCTTGAGCGCCGCGATCCGTGCGCTTGATGCTCGCAGCGCCGGCGGAAGCTATCGCGTTATCGCCGAAGCGCTCTTCGGCAAAAAGCGAATCCCCGACCGTGCCTGGAAGACCCATGATCTGCGCAATCGAACAATCCGCTTGGTGCAAGGCGGCCTTGCGTTGATGCGCGGTGGTTACCGCAAACTTCTGCGGTCCGGGCGCAGGGACGAATAGCCCTTCCGGTTGGGGGGTATCGAAAGCGGCCCCCTCCATATTCGGCATCCCCCTCCGAGATCTTGCTTCTCCATGATGACCGCACACACGCCGGCCTAGCCAGGCGTAGTGCGATGTCCTCCTGGAGTCCTCAAATGCCCGATCCGATGGCCGGTCTACCACCGCGATTCCTGCGTACACCTGAGGCCGCGCGCTATCTTGGCCTGTCCGGTCGCACGCTCGAGAAGCACCGCACGTACGGTACTGGAC
The DNA here is from genome assembly GCF_018006725.1 of Rhizorhabdus sp. Classification (GTDB taxonomy): domain Bacteria; phylum Pseudomonadota; class Alphaproteobacteria; order Sphingomonadales; family Sphingomonadaceae; genus Rhizorhabdus. The sequence continues at coordinate 2,490 of NZ_JAGMXV010000217.1, read as the reverse complement.
CGACGTATCGGAAGATCGGCGGACGTGTTGTCTACGCCGTCGATGACCTGAAAGCGTGGGCTGACCGCGGCGCCAAGACGTCGACGTCCGATCCCGGGAAGGGGACGGTACTGCCGGCCAAGAAGCAGCCCGCGCTGCGCCCGTATGCGGGCCAGGAACGTCGCTGATTGCCGCGTGAGAGTAGTGACCATGCGGCGCAAACACCATTCGGAGCGCGACCAGCTTGAGCTCTTTCGGGCGTTGCCCGGCGATCTTGCGCCGCGCGACGCGCAGGATCTGATGGCGTATCCGTTCTTCTCCCTCGCAAAGACTAAGCGGATCGTGCCGATCGACTTCCGTGCCGGTGCGATCGCAATTCGTGTCGAAGCCGTGCCGGAACACGGCATGGCGACGATCTGGGATGCAGACGTTCTGATCTGGGCCGCGTCCCAGATTGTCGAAGCCCGTGATGCCGGCCTGAAGACGTCGCGCCTGATGGCTGCAACGCCGTATGAAATTCTGACGTTCGTCGGCCGCGGCACCGGCGCACGCGACTATGATCGGCTGAAGGCGGGTCTCGACAGACTTCAGTCAACGACCGTGCTGACGTCGATCCGTCAGCCGGCAGAGCGGCGACGGCATCGCTTCTCCTGGATCAACGAGTGGAAAGAGACGGCCGATGCAAATGGCCGCCCATTTGGGATCGAGCTGATCCTGCCGGATTGGTTCTACGCTGGCGTCATCGATGACGCGCTCGTGCTGACGATTGATCGCGCCTATTTCGAGCTGACGGGCGGACTTGAGAGGTGGCTTTATCGTCTTGTGCGCAAGCACGGCGGACGCCAGGACGGCGGCTGGAGTTTTGATCTGGTGCACCTCCATGCCAAGTCCGGCATCCTCTCGCCCCTCAAGCACTTTGCTTACGACGTGCGCCAGATCGTCCAGCGCCAGACATTGCCCGGTTATCAGCTCGTGCTCACGCGCGACCCTGATGGCACCGAGCGACTGAACTTTGCACCCACGCCTGTTGATCCCTTAACGGCCCGCTTGCGCCGGCGCGGTCTCATTCCAAATTCGGAGGACAACCTGTGAATCAGCTCGTGCTATCGGGGACCGCAACCCTCGTGCTATCGGGGACCCGATCCTCGTGCTATCGGGGACCGGAATCGAGCTTAAGAGCTTGTTTCTCCGCGCTTTCCAGCCGCTCTAACTTTACTAACCGGAAATCCTTCGGATTTCTTCTAACGGAGCAGGCCGAAAGCGGCGTCGATGGCGCTCGGCAACGGCAGTCCGACAGGCCAGCCTGCCTTTGCAGGCGATACACACTCTCGACCGAGCCCCAAGCTCACGGCTGCCAGCCCCAGCGTCCGGGAGCCGCCGCATGAGCGATCTCACGGAAGTGGAAGTGTTGTGGCTCGAGAAGCGCATCGAAAACCGCATTCGGTTCGGTCGCATTGTCGGGGAACGGAAGCTTGATCGCCATCGGCGTGTCCTGTCATTCGCGCCAGGCAGCATCTTTGCCTTCGTCCGGTGGACCTCCAACGACTTTGGCACGATCATTTCGCGCATCGACATCTTGCGCGCGGTCGCACTGGGACAGCGCTGCTCGACCGTTCCTTATGTGACGCCCGGCGGTGAGATTCTGCTGCGCCTGTCCGGCTGGCCGAAGGTCGAGCGCGTGCTGCAGATGATCGATGCCGTTGAGGCGCTCGGCGTCGATCCGGCTGATGTCGCTCCCGACCATTGGCATCACGTTCACAACCGTCTGTCCGTTAATGAAAACCCGCGCCCGTATACGAAAGCGCGCCATCAGGCCTGGCTCCATCGCCAAAGGGTGATGCGATGACGGGCCGCCTACCGATGCTGGCCGTGACGATTGGGGTCGCTGCTGCGCTCATCGCGACGATCGTCCTGGAGCCGATTCCGCTATACATCTGGAACGCATCCGCGAGCGTGCCGATCGGTCTCTACCGCCTCCGACCGGCGGACCAATTCCAAGTTACTGAATTGGTCGCCGTGCAGCCGCCGGAGCCGCTCGCGACCTTCCTCGATTTGAACGGCTATTTGCCCATTGGCGTGCCCATGCTGAAGCGCGTGCTCGCCCTTCCGGGGCAGAGTGTTTGCAGAACCGGCCTCACGATTTCGGTCGACGAGGTCGCGGTGGGCGAGGCGAAGGACCGCGACGGACGCGGCCGGCCGCTGCCGAAATGGCAGGGCTGCCGCGTCGTCGGCGACGGCGATCTGTTTCTGATGAACTGGCAGTCGGACGACTCTCTTGATGGCCGGTATTTTGGATTTCTTCCGGCATCCAGCGTGATCGGCCGTGCGATGCCGGTGTGGACGTGGGAGGGGTGATCGTGCGTATTCGACGTGTTCTCCTCGCCATGCCCTTGTTCGATCGATTGCGGGATCATTCCTCCGTCTCGATCGATGTCTGCAAGGCTGGCGCGAGCCCGACCGCGTGCTTGGGTCGGTTGGGCACGCGCGTTTGTGCAGTCGTGCCCGTGATGC
>NZ_JAGMXV010000028.1 GCF_018006725.1 Rhizorhabdus sp. | reverse complement strand
TCTATGGCGCGCGCCATCATGACAGCGCAGATCATCATCGCCGTGCCGAAGGGCCGCATCCTCAAAGAGGTGCTGCCGATGTTCGCGCATATCGGCATCGTGCCCGAGCCGGCCTTTGGCGACGAGGACAGCCGTCTGCTCCGCTTCGCCACGAATCGGGCCGACATCGGCCTGATCCGGGTGCGTGCCTTCGACGTCGCGACATTCGTCGCCCATGGTGCAGCACAGCTGGGCATCGTCGGATCGGACGTTCTGATGGAGTTCGACTATTCCGAACTCTACGCGCCGGTCGATCTCGACATCGGCCATTGCCGCATCTCGGTGGCCGAGCCGGTCGCGATGGCGGAGGGCGACGACCCGCGCGAGTGGAGCCATGTCCGCGTCGCCACCAAATATCCCAACATCACCCGCCGCCACTTCGAGGCGCGGGGCGTGCAGGCCGAATGCGTCAAACTCAACGGGGCGATGGAGATCGCGCCGGTGCTGGGCCTGTCGAGCCGCATCGTCGACCTCGTGTCGACCGGCCGGACGCTCAAGGACAATGGCCTGGCCGAGGTGGAGAAGATCGCCGACATCTCGTCGCGGCTGATCGTCAACCGCGCCGCCTTCAAGACCCGCGCGGCAGAAATCGGCCCGCTGGTCGAGGGGTTCCGCGCCGCTGTGGAGCGTCGCAATGCCGCTTAGGCTCGACAGCCGCGATCCCGGTTTCGCCGAGGCCTTCACGGCGCTCGTCGAGGGACGGCGCGAGGCCGACGCCGACGTCTCGCGCGACGTTGCCGCGATCGTGGCGGATGTCCGTGCACGGGGCGATGTGGCGCTGGCCGACTATACGCAGCGCTTCGATCGCCATGATCTGGAGGCTACCGGCTGGCGCATCCCGGCGTCGGCTTGCGAAGAGGCTTTGGCCGGGCTCGATCCTGACCTGCGCGCGGCGCTCGAACTCGCTGCCGAACGCATCCGCCTGTACCACGCCGCCCAGCGTCCCGGCGATTCGAGCCGCACCGACGAGAGCGGCGTGCGCCTCGGTGCGCGCTGGACGGCGGTCGAGGCGGCCGGCCTCTATGTTCCGGGCGGGCGCGCGGCCTATCCGTCCTCGGTCCTGATGAACGCGCTGCCGGCCAAGGTCGCGGGCGTCGACCGGCTGGTGATGGTGACCCCGACGCCTGCTGGCGACGTCAATCCGCTTGTCCTGGCGGCGGCAGCCCTTGCCGGCGTCGACGAGGTGTGGCGTGTCGGTGGCGCGCAGGCGATCGCCGCGCTGGCCTACGGCACCGATCATATCCGGCCGGTCGACGTCATCGTCGGCCCCGGCAATGCCTGGGTCGCCGAGGCCAAGCGGCAGCTTTACGGGGTCGTCGGGATCGACATGGTCGCCGGCCCCTCGGAGATCGTGGTCGTGGCCGACCGCGACAATGATCCCGAATGGATCGCCGCCGACCTGCTGAGCCAGGCGGAGCATGACCCCACCAGCCAGTCGATCCTGTTCACCGACGACGCGGCCTTCGCCGATGCGGTCGCGCAGGCCGTCGAACGGCAGCTGGGCGGCCTGGCGACGGGGGAGACGGCGCGGACCAGCTGGGAGGCCAATGGCGCGATCATCACCGTCGGCTCGCTCGACGAGGTGCCGGCGCTCAGCGATCGTCTGGCGCCCGAACATCTCGAACTGGCCGTGGCCGATCCGCAGGCGCTGTTCGACCGCATCCGCCACGCCGGCTCCGTCTTTCTCGGCCGCCATGCGCCCGAAGCGGTCGGCGACTATGTCGCGGGACCGAACCATGTCCTGCCCACCGGCCGCCGGGCGCGTTTCGCGTCGGGGCTGTCGGTGCTCGATTTCATGAAGCGCACCAGCTTCATCGCCCTGGATGCGTCGGCGATCGCCGCGATCGGCCCGGCCGCCGTCGCGCTCGCCCGCGCCGAAGGGCTCCCCGCCCACGCGGCCTCGGTTGCCGCGAGACTGGAAAACAGATGACCAACGCCAAAAATGCCAATGCCAAGAATGAGCGTTCGCGCTCGCGCAGTGCCGCGCGGCTTGCCGCCGCGCAGGCGCTCTACCAGCAGGAAATGGAGGGAACGCCGCTCGCGAACCTGCTCGACGAGTTCCACCAGCATCGGCTGGGCGCGACGATCGAGGACGTCCAATATGCCCATGCCGAGATCGCCTTCTTCGACGATCTGGTAAAGGGCGTCGACGCACGCCGCGCGGAGATCGACGCCGCCATCACGGATAAGCTGGCGAGCGGCTGGTCGCTCGAGCGGCTCGATCGCCCGATGCGTCAGATCCTGCGCGTTGGCGCCTATGAGCTGATCGCGCGGCCCGACGTACCGACCGCGACCGTGATCAGCGAATATGTCGACGTCGCCGACGCCTTCTATGACAAGAAGGAAAAGGGCTTCGTCAACGGGGTGCTCGACGGGATCGCCAAGGCCGTGCGCGTGTGATCGTCGACGCGACGATCCTGTACGACCCTCTTTTCTGGCTGCTCGGTATCCCCTCGGTAATCCTGATGGGGTTGGGGAAGGGCGGCTTCATCGGCGTCGGCACGCTCGCCATCCCGCTGATGGCGCTCGTTGCTCCGCCCGTCCAGGCGGCAGCGATCCTGCTACCGCTGCTGATCGTCCAGGATGCTGTCGGCGTGTGGGCATTCCGCCACAGCTGGGATCGCCATGTGATGAAGGTCATGGTGCCCGGCGCGATCCTGGGCGTGCTGCTCGGCTATCTGTTCGCCGCCAGCCTGCGCGAAGACTGGATCCTGCTCGCGCTCGGGCTCATCTCGATCCTGTTCGGCGCGCAGCAGCTCTGGGCGGTGCGCGGTGGCCGTCCGGCACCGACTCAGCGTCTTCCCGACAGCGTCGGCGTCGCTTGCGGTGTCGCCGCTGGGCTGACCAGCCAGATCGCCCATGCCGGCGGCCCGCCCTATCAGCTCTATGTCTTCCCACAGCGGCTGGAGCGCGACGTGCTTGTCGGAACGACGGCGATCTTCTTCGCGCTGATCAACTGGGTGAAGGTGCCCGCCTATGTCGCGCTCGGCCAGTTCACCCCGGTCAACCTGCTCGCTTCGGTTGCATTGATGCCGGTGGCCATCGCCTCGACCTTTGCCGGCGTGTGGCTGGTCCGGCGGGTCCATCCGGACCGCTTCTACAATCTGGTCTATGGCCTTACGATCCTGGTCGGCGTGAAGCTGCTGTGGGATGCGCTGGCGCTGCTTCTCGCTCGCTGACTGTTCGGGTTCGGCGGCGCGGACGGACGAGGAAAGGAATAGCCGGGACATGTCCGACGAACGCCGCCTGATCGATGCGCTTCGCCCGCTCGCCGGTCATCCTGCGGCGCGTGGCCTGGCGGACGATGCCGCCGTCCTGCCGGCACCCTTTGGCCGCGACCTGGTGCTGACTCACGACATGCTGGTCGAGGGCGTTCATTATCTCGCCACCGATCCGCCCGGCGACGTCGCCTGGAAGCTGCTGGCTGTAAACCTGTCCGACCTGGCCGCGAAGGGCGCCGATCCGCTCGGCGTGCTCATGGGCTATGGGCTGACCGGCAATGGTGATTGGGATAAGGCCTTCGTCGAGGGGCTCGGCCGTGCGCTCGCCCATTTCGAGGTTCCGCTGCTCGGGGGCGATACCGTCGCGCAGCCGGCGGGCTCGGCGCGGGTGTTGGGCCTGACCGCGATCGGCCAGGCTCCTCCTGGCGGAAGCCCCGACCGGCGCGGCGCGAAGGCAGGCGACCTCCTGTTCGCGACCGGACCCATCGGTGATGCCGGGCTCGGCCTGCGCATCGCATCGGGTGAGATCGAAGGGCCTCGGCGCCTGTTCAAAGCCTATCGCCTGCCGATGCCCCGTCTCGCCGAAGGACGGGCGCTGGCCCCGCTCGCCCATGCCATGGCGGATATTTCCGACGGGCTTCTGATCGACGCGGGCCGCATAGCCAGCGCCTCCGGTCTGGCGGTCGAGATAGACCTCGACCGGGTTCCGCTGTCGACCGAATGTCGCGATTTCGGCGAGGACCGCGCAGCGCGCCTGTCCGCAGCGACCGCCGGCGACGACTATCAGCTTGTTGCCGCCATCCCGCCCGAGCATCGCGAGGCAGCCTCCGCCCACGCCGTGGAGATCGGCCGCTTCACGGTCGGTTCGGGGATCAGCCTGCGCGACAGCGATGGAAATATCCCACCCCCAATCAGGCTTGGCTTCGAACATCGGCCCGACTGATCCCGGCTTCGTCTCGCCCGCTTTACGGGTGTGCTTTGTGCAATTGTCATTCCGACAATTGTCCTAAGTCGATCGCAATTACGTCTCCGAAAAAGCGGTACTTGCGGTGTGCCAACAAGGCAGACATACAAAGCAAGCCAGGTGTCGGGACAAAAAAGGGCAGAAAAGTGCCATCCCGACACTTTGAAGAGCGAAGGGAGTTGGGATGCCTATAAATGAAGTCGCGATCGGCTGTGGGCTGCTCGCCATAGTCTACGGGTTATTCACGAGCCGGCAGGTGCTCGCTGCCTCTGCGGGCAACGAGAAGATGCAGGATATTGCAGCGGCCATTCAGGAAGGTGCGCAGGCCTATCTTGGACGCCAGTACAGGACCATCGCTATCGTCGGCGTCATCGTCGCAGCGCTGGTTCTCTATTTTCTTGGGCAGATTTCCGCGATCGGCTTCGTGATCGGTGCGCTTCTTTCGGGTGTCGCCGGCTATGTCGGCATGAACATCTCGGTCCGCGCGAATGTGCGTACGGCCGAAGCGGCCCGGACCAGCCTGCAGAGTGGCCTGACTGTGGCGTTCCGCGCCGGCGCTGTCACCGGCGTGCTGGTGGCGGGTCTCGCTTTGCTCGCGATCGCGGTCTTCTACTGGTATCTGACCGGGCCCGGCGGGCTGGCCTCCAATGACCGCATCGTGATCGACGGGCTGGTGGCACTGGCCTTCGGCGCATCGCTGATCTCGATCTTCGCGCGTCTCGGCGGCGGCATCTTCACCAAGGCCGCCGATGTCGGCGCCGATCTGGTCGGCAAGGTCGAGGCGGGCATTCCCGAGGACGATCCCCGCAACCCCGCGACCATCGCCGACAATGTGGGCGACAATGTCGGCGACTGTGCCGGCATGGCGGCCGATCTGTTCGAAACCTATGTCGTCACGGTCGGCGCGACGATGGTGCTCACCGCGCTGCTCGTCGCGGGCGATGCGATCTGGATCGGCAAGCTGATGTCGCTGCCGCTGCTGATCGGCGGTGTCTGCATCGTCACCTCGATCATCGGCACCTATATGGTCCGGCTGGGTTCCAACCAGTCGATCATGGGCGCGCTCTACAAGGGGTTCTGGACCACCGCGATCCTGTCGATCCCGGCCATCTATGTCGCCACGGCGCAGGTGCTGGGTGATCTGAACGCCCCGATCGGCGTCGCCGGAGCGAGCTTCCCGGCGATCAACCTGTTCTGGTCGGCCCTTGTCGGCCTGGCGGTGACCGGGCTGCTCGTCTGGATCACCGAATATTATACCGGGACAAACTATCGCCCGGTCCGCTCGATCGCCAAGGCGTCCGAAACCGGCCACGGCACCAACGTCATCCAGGGCCTTGCGGTCAGCCTCGAGGCCACCGCGCTGCCGACGCTCGTCATTTGCGTCGGTATCATCGTCGCCTATCAGCTGGCGGGCCTGATCGGCATCGCCTTCGGTGCGACCTCGATGCTGGCGCTGGCCGGCATGGTCGTCGCGCTCGACGCCTATGGCCCGGTCACCGACAATGCCGGCGGCATCGCCGAAATGGCGGGTCTCGACGACAGCGTGCGGGTCAAGACCGACGCGCTCGACGCGGTCGGCAACACCACCAAGGCGGTCACCAAGGGCTATGCGATCGGCTCGGCAGGTCTGGCCGCGCTGGTGCTGTTCGGTGCCTATACTACCGACCTCACCCATTATTTCCCGAACCTCGAGGTCAATTTCGGGCTCGGCAACCCCTATGTGATCGTCGGCCTGCTGCTCGGTGCGCTGCTGCCTTACATCTTTGGCGCCTTCGGCATGACCGCCGTGGGCCGTGCAGCCGGTGCCGTGGTCGAGGAAGTCCGTGCCCAGTTCCGGGAAAATCCGGGCATCATGGCGGGGACGAGCCGGCCCAATTATGCGCGCACGGTCGATCTGGTGACCAAGGCGGCGATCAAGGAGATGATCATACCGTCGCTATTGCCGGTGCTCGCCCCGATCGTGGTCTACTTCGTGATCACCCAGGTTGCGGGGCAGGCCAACGGCTTCGCCGCGCTCGGTGCGCTGTTGCTGGGCGTGATCGTCTCGGGCCTGTTCGTCGCCATCTCGATGACCTCGGGTGGTGGCGCCTGGGACAATGCCAAGAAATATATCGAGGACGGCAATCATGGCGGCAAGGGCTCCGAAGCCCATAAGGCGGCCGTGACCGGGGACACCGTCGGCGATCCCTACAAGGACACCGCCGGGCCTGCGGTCAATCCGATGATCAAGATCACCAATATCGTGGCCCTGCTTCTGCTCGCGGCGCTCGCGCACGCGGCCTGAGCACGGCCCTAACCAAGCCTAGCCAGCGCTGGCCCGTCCGGAGCAATCCGGACGGGCATTTTTTGTCAGCAGTCGGCTCGGCCCTTGCGGATCAGGTAGCGATAGACCCCGATCAGGTTGATCACGAACAGGATGATGTTTTGCATCCCGATCCCCTCGGCATCGGGCTTGAGAAAGCCCCAGGCGATCAGCGCCAGCGACGAGGTGACGAAGATGACGAAACCGAAACCCGTCCATCGCCGCCCCAGGTCGAGCGAGACGATCAGGGCAGCGATCGCTCCGGCGGCGGCCCCATAATATTGAAGTGCCATCGTCAGCATAGAGAAAGCTTTCTTTCGTCAGAGCGCGGGAGACTTGATCAACCGCCTCCGGACCGCGCCGTTCCGTGGGCGCGGGGGGCTGCGGGGTAATACGGATGCACGAGAAGCCGATCTTCTATGACGCCTCGGGCCGCCGCCGCCGTCGGTTTGCAGCCGCCGTCATCGCCTTCATGCTGCTTCTTCTGCTCTCTGCCGCTGCCTTCCTCGGTTCGATCGCCAAGGTGACGCCGCAGCCGCCCTTGCCCTTCGAGCTCGAGCGGCCCCAGGCGGCAGCCGCTGGCCCCGGACTGGTTAAGGCGAGCGAACGCAAGGTGCGCCGCATGTGGCGCGATTTCCGGCATCTGGTTGCCAGCGGCGGTGTCCGCTCGGTTCCGCCTACCTCCTATGCCTTTCACGCGCCGTGGGACGACGCCTCGACCGCGTCGCTGGCGCGCCATGTCGAGGATATCGACTGGCTGATCCCCGGCTGGATCTCGATCACCGGCCCCGACCACAAGGTGACGAGCTTTCCCGATGCCCGCGGCAAGGCGATCATCAGCCGCGCCCATCATCGCCCCAAGCTGATGCCGATGATCCAGAACGCGCTCGATGGCGGCTGGGACGGTCCCGGCATCGCCGCGCTGCTCCGCGATCCCAGAGCGCGCGCCGCGACGCTCGACCGGGTCGCGGCACTGCTGCGCGAAAATCAGGCAAGCGGTGTGTTCTTCGATTTCGAGGAGCTGCCCGCCGACGCGCACCCGGCCTATCGCGCCTTCCTGGCCGAGGCCCGGCGTCGCCTGCCGGGCATGCAGATCGCGATCGCGGTGCCCGTCGCCGATGCGGCCTGGGACCTCAAGGCCTATGCCCGTGTGGCCGACAAGCTGTTCCTCATGGCCTATGACGAACATTCGCTGCCGGGCGAGCCGGGGCCGATCGCAAGCCGCGCCTGGTTCGCCGATTCGGTCGCGCGCGCGGTGCGCGGGGTGCCGTCGGACCATATCGTCGTGGCGCTGGGCTCCTATGCCTATGATTTCGAAAAGGGCGGGGATGTCGTCGCCCATTCGGTGGAGGACGTCTGGCTGGCCGCGCATGACAGCGGAGTCGTCCCGCGCTTCGATCCGGTCAGCGCCAACAGCAGCTTCGCTTATGTCGAGCAGGGCAAACGGCACGACATCTGGATATTGGACGCCGCGGCGATGCACGGCCAGATCGCGTCGCTGCAGTCGATGGGGCTCAACGCCGTGGCCCTGTGGCGGCTGGGGACCGAGGATCCGTCGATCTGGACGATGTTCGGCCATGCCCGCCGCCTGCCCAAGGCCAAGGCGATCGAAACCATCCCTGCCGGTACCAATGTCGATATCGAGGGGGTGGGAGAGATATTGCGGATCGGGGCGACGCCCGTCGAAGGGCATCGGATCGTGTCGACCGACCGTTCGGGCTCGATCACCGGCGTGCGCTTCGATCGCCTGCCTACCCCCTATCAGATTCAGCGGACTGGCTATCGGCCGGGTCTCGTCGCGCTGACCTTCGACGATGGGCCAGACCCCGCCTGGACGCCGAAGATCCTCGACATATTGAAGGCCGAAAAGGCACCGGCGACCTTCTTCATCGTCGGCGAAAATGCGCTGACACAGCGTCCGCTGCTCGAACGCCTCATCGCCGAGGGGCATGAGGTGGGCAGCCACACCTATACCCATCCGAATCTCGCCCAGGCGACCGCAACCGAAACGGGGTTGGAACTCAACGCCACCCAGCGTCTGTTCCAGGCCTATACCGGACGTTCTTTGCGCCTGTTCCGCGCCCCCTATTTCGGCGACGCCGAACCGACCACCAGCGACGAGATCGTACCGGTCGAGGAGGCACAGCGGCGCGGCTATCTTTCGGTCGGCCTGCATGTTGATCCGGACGACTGGAAACGGCCGGGCGTCGACGAGATCGTCCGCCGCACCTTGGACGGGGTCGCAGAGGCCAGCTCCGAGCGCTCGGCCAACATCGTCCTGCTGCACGATGCCGGCGGCGACCGTGAGCAGACGGTCGAAGCACTGCAGCGAATCATCGAGGGGCTGCGCGCGCGTGGCTACACGCTCGTCCCCGTCTCGGAACTGGCGGGCCTGCCGCGCAGCGCGGCCAATCCGCCGATTTCCAAGGGGGACCGCACCGCGGCCGAGATCGATCTTGCGCTGTTCAGCCTGCTCGGCTGGGCCGCCATCGCGCTCAAGTGGATCTTCCTCGTCGCGATCTCCCTCGGCATCGCCCGCGCGATCCTGTTGTCGGGTCTGGCGCTGGTCCAGGCGCGGCGCGAGGCGCGCACCATCTTCCCGCCGATCGATCCCGGCCGCTTCGTCACCGTGCTGATCCCTGCGTTCAACGAGGAGCGGGTCATCGAACGGTCGGTCCGCCGGGTGCTCGACAGCCGCGACGTGACCGTCGAGGTGATCGTCATCGACGACGGCTCGAAGGATCGGACCAGCGCGGTTGTCGCGGAGGCCTTTGCCGACGACCCGCGCGTCCGCCTGCTGACGCTGGAAAATGGCGGCAAGGCGCGCGCGCTCAACCGCGCGCTTGATCTCGTCCGCAGCGACATCGTCATCGCGCTCGATGCCGATACGCAGTTCGAGCCGACGACGATCGCAAGACTCGCCCGCTGGTTCTCCGACGAGAGGCTCGGCGCGGTGGCCGGCAACGCCAAGGTCGGCAACCGCGTGAACCTGATCACGCGCTGGCAGGCGCTCGAATATATCACCGCGCAGAATCTCGAACGCCGCGCGCTGGCGCGCCTTAATGCGATTACGGTCGTCCCGGGCGCGGTCGGCGCCTGGCGGCTCGCCGCGATCCGCGAGGTCGGCGGCTATCCACCCGACACGCTGGCCGAGGACCAAGACCTCACAATCGCGATCCAGCGGGCCGGCTGGGCGGTTCACTATGACCAATATGCGGTGGCCTGGACCGAGGCGCCGGAGAGCGTCCGCGCGCTCGCCAAGCAGCGCTATCGCTGGGCCTATGGCACGCTGCAATGTCTTTGGAAGCATCGTGCGGCGATACGGATCGGGCAGCCGCGCGGGCTGGCCCGGATCGGCCTGCCGCAGGCGGTGCTGTTCCAGGTGCTGCTGGCCGCGATCTCGCCGATCATCGATCTGGCGCTCATCACCAGCCTTGCTGCGACCTGGCTCGACGTCCAGGCGCATGGCTGGGCGCAGGCGAGCACCGATGTGCAGAAGATGCTCGGCTACTGGCTGATCTTCACCCTGATCGACCTGCTCGCCGCCTTCATCGCCTTCGCGCTCGAACGGCGAGAGACGTGGCGGCTGCTCTGGCTGCTGATCCCGCAGCGGATCGGCTATCGTCAGATCATGTATTATGTCGTGCTCAAGGCCCTCGCCCAGGCCCTGCGCGGGCCGCAGGTGGGATGGGGCAAGCTCGAACGATCGGGTCGGGTCGCCACCGGCAAAGAGTGAAACATGGCATTGGCAAGCGGCGCGTCGCGCGTCATGCTGCGCTTCGGGAGAGAGCCGAAATGGCAGCTTTCCGCCGAATGCAGGGAGGACACGGCCATGGACACGTCGGAAACGCGCAAGCTCCGCGAGACGATCAACCTGCTCGGCCTGCGCGCGCAGGCGACCGTCGCGGGCATGGTCCAGCTGGCGATCGAACTCCGCCGTGTCGGCGCGCTCGACGAAGCCGCGATTGGCCGGATCAAGGACGCGATCTGCGGCGATTTGATGCTGTCCTGTCCGATCAATGTTGACCGGCGTGACTATGAGGCATCGCTGCGCCGGCGCCTCGATGCGCTGTTCGCGGGTCGCGAGACGGTCGGCGAGCAGATGCCGAAACTGCCCGATTGATCGGAGCGGCCGTGCCGGCGGACGCGGCCGGGCGCAAAGATTCCGGCATACTGATTCTGCTGTGCCTGTCTGGCGCGCTGGCGCAGCTGCTGATCTTTCATTGGGGCGTCATCACCCCCGACAGCGTCGTGCAATATGGCCAGGCGGTGACCGGCGTCTATGACGACTGGCATCCGCCGATAACGGCCTGGATCTGGCGGCAGCTGCTTCGTTTCGGCGAGGGCGGTGCGCCCTTCCTGATCCTGGATGTGGCACTCTACTGGGCGGCGCTGGGTCTCGTGGCGCAGGGGCTTCTGCGGCGTCACGGACGGTTGCCTGCGCTGACGGTCCTCGGGCTCGGCCTTTTGCCGATCGCCTTCGGGCAGGTCGGTGCGATCCTCAAGGATCCCTTCATGGCCTGCCTCCTGCTGCTTGCAGCCGCCCTGCTGGTCCGTCGCGAATGGGGTGGGCGGGGCTGGCTCCGGCTGCCGGCGCTGCTGCTGATCCTGCTGGCCGGGGCGACCCGGTTCAACGCGCTGTTCGCAGCGCTTCCGCTGATGCTGCTCGCCGCCCCGCGCAGCTGGATCGGCCGCCCGGTCCCATATGTAGCAAGCGCTACAGTCGCTGTCGGCCTGCTCGTCGGGGCCAACTGGGCGCTTAACGAGGCGCTGTTGCGCCCAAGCCATTCGCACCCGATCAACTCGCTGGTCAATTTCGATCTGGCCGGCATCGTCGCCCATGGCGGACGCAATGGCTGGCCCGGTCTTGCCGATGGCGAGGCCCGCACGCTCGTCGCGCGCTGCTACACCCCCCGGCTCTACGGCATGGCCGACGAACAGCTCTGTGCGCGGACCGAGGAGACGATCGCGGTCCACGTCGACAGACAGCATGAGAGCGCCGTCGCCGTCTGGCTGCGGGCGATCGCGGCATCCCCGGTCGCCTGGGCCCTGCACCGGCTCGACCATCTCAACTGGAACTGGCGCTTTCTGGTACCCTTCGTCCCGAACGACGCGGTCTATATGATGAGCGCACAGAACGATCTCGGCCTGCGCTTTGTCCCCAACCCGCTGACCAAGGTCATAGGGAGTGCTGCGCGGATCATGGCGTGGACCCCGCTCGGCCGCCCGGCCACCTGGCTCGCCCTTGCTGTCGGCTTGCTGATTCTGGCGCCCAACCTGCCCAGCCGCCGGATCCTCTTTGCGCTCGGCGGATCGGCGCTGCTCTATGGGCTGGCCTATGCCGTGGTCAGCGTCGCGCCCGACCTGCGCTACAATCTCTGGACATTGTTCGCGGTCATGATCGGCGGTGCGATCGTCATTGCCGAGCGGGCGCATATCGCCGGCGATCGGTGGAAGGTCGCGCTGCTGCCGGCGATCGTGGTGATGAAGCTCGAGGTGATCGCGCTCCTCATCGGTCTGATCGGCTGAACCAAGAGGCTTGCCGCGCCCGCCTGCGCCAGCCACACAGAGGCCATGCTCGACAGATTCTTCCGCAAGCGGGGCGGGGCGCCCGATGCCGGTATCGATCAGGCGTCGTCCGGCGAGGAGATCGTCTTTACGCCCGTCAACGCGATCGAGCAGGCGCTGGTGGCCGCCGTTGTCGACGCCGGACAGCGCGCGGCGTTCAACCGCCTGCTGATCGATTCGACCCTTTACGCGGCGACGAACGAACTGCCCGCCATGCGCGGGACGCTACTGATCAACGCCGATGCGCTGATCCAGCTGCGCACCGTCCCCGCACCCGACGGTACGATGGTGCCCGCCATCTTCACTGCGCCGGAGCGTCTGGCCGAACGCTTCGGCCGCCTGGCGAGCTTCACCGAGATGCGGGTCGAGCGGCTGTTCGAACTGGTGTCTGCCGGTGGCGCGATCCTGAACCCCGGCCTGCCGATCAGCGTCCACTGGACCCGTGACGACATCGCGGCGCTGCTCGGCCGTCCGATCCACCACAGCGCGGTCGACGGGGTGCAGGTCGTGCTCGTCCCGCCGCGCGATGCGCCGGCTGCCCTGGTCGCCGATCTGCGGGCTGCTCTCGCCGCCGATCGCCGGACGGTGGGCGCCTGGCTGGCGCTGGCGCAATGGCCGGGCCGGACCGGGCCGTCCTGGCTGCTCGACGTGCGCAGCCATGCGGGCCGCGAGGATATCCGCCGCCTGCTCGAGCCCTGTTTCCGCCGAACCGATTTCGGTGGGCGGCGGCTCGAACTGATCTTCGGCGATCCCGCCGCCGGTCCGGGCATTGGTCTGGCGCTGCTGCCCCCGATCTGAGCCTGAACCAGCGGCGGCATTGACTTCGCCGACGCGCCGTTCTCAATCGCGCGATGCGCTTCTTCTCCGACAATGCCGCCCGTGCCTGCCCCGAAGTGATGGCCGCGCTCGACACCGCCAATATGGCCGATACCGCCTATGATGGTGACGCCTTCAGCCGCCGGCTCGACGGTGCCTTCTCCGACCTGTTCGGCACCGATGTCGCGGCCCTTTGGGTCTCCAGCGGGACTGCCGCCAACGGCCTCGCGCTCGCCGTGATGGTCCAGTCGCATCAATCGGTGCTGTGCCATGAGGAAGCCCATATCCAGGGCGACGAGTGCGGCGCCCCGGAATTCTACACGGGCGGTGCGAAGCTGCTGCTGGCCAAAGGCGCGGGCGCGAAACTCGACGCCGACACCGTAAGTGCGACGCTCGCCGGCATCCGTGCGGATGTCCACCAGGCGCAGCCCGCCGCCCTCTCGATCACCAACGCGACCGAATATGGGCTCGTCTATCGACCCGAGGAGGTCGCGGCGCTCGGCGAGGTTGCGAAGTCGCGGAGCCTGGGTCTGCATATGGACGGCGCGCGGTTCGCCAATGCGGTCGCGACGCTGGGCTGCGCCCCGGCGGATATCAGCTGGAAGGCCGGGGTCGACGCGCTCAGCTTCGGCTTCGTCAAAAATGGCGGGATGTTCGCCGAAGCGCTGATCTTCTTCGATCCGGCGCTCGCCGCCGCGACCCGCTATCGCCGCAAGCGCGCCGGCCATCTGCTGTCGAAGGGCCGCTTCGCCGCTGCGCAGATTCTGGCGATGCTCGAGGGCGATGTCTGGCTCCGCAATGCGCGCGCGGCCAATGCGGCCGCCGCGCATATCGCCAATGCAGTACAGCCGCGCCTGCTCCACCCGGTCGAAGCCAATGAGATCTTCGTGCGGCTGACCCCCGACGAAGCGGCGGCGCTGCGCGGGCAGGGTTTCCAATTCTATGACTGGACGCCCGGCGTTGCCCGGCTGGTGTGCAGCTGGGACCAGCCGGCCGAGGAAGTGGAGGCGCTCGCCCGCGCCATTTGCGCGCTGTGAGTGGTGGCCTGTCCGCGCAGGGGACGATGTCGCCGCGCGTCATGTTGATCTTCGCGGTGCTGGTGCTGATCTGGGGTTCGACCTGGACGGCGATCCGCTACCAGCTCGGTGTCGAGGCGCCCGGCTGGTCGATCGCCTGGCGCTTCGTCTTCGCGTCGCTGGCTATGGGCCTCTATGCGCGGCTTGCGGGCGTATCGCTGCGGCTTGCCCCGCGCGACCTGCCGCTACTGCTCGGCATTGCGATGACGCAGTTCGTGCTCAACTTCCTGTTCGTCTACAATGCCGAACGATTCATCACCTCCGGGCTGGTGGCGATGATCTTCGCGCTGCTGATCGTGCCCAATGCGGTTCTCGGGCGTATCTTCCTGAAACAGCGCGTGGGTGGAGCGTTCTTCGTCGGCACGTTGGTCGCCGGTCTCGGTATGGTGCTGTTGTTCCGGCACGAGATCGCGGAGGCGGCAGGGGGCGGTTCCACCGTGCTGCTCGGCATCGGGCTGTCGTTGTTCGGCACCTTGTCGGCGTCGGTCGGCAATCTCCTTCAGGCCAGCCGGCGCGCGAGCCATCTCCACGCCGCGCAGCTTCTGTTCTGGGCGATGGCGCTGGGCGCGGTCGCGAACATGGTGATCGCCCTGCCGATGTCGGGGCTTCCCCGGATCGACCCGCGTCCCGAATATTGGCTGGCGACCTTGTGGCTCGCCTTCGTCGGCTCGGCGCTGACCTTCCCGCTCTATCTGCACGTCATGCGCGCGATCGGCCCCGCGCGCGCCGCCTATTCGAGCGTGCTGATCCCGATCGTGGCGATGCTCTTCTCGACGCTGCTCGAAGGCTATCGCTGGACAGGCACCGCCGTCGCGGGCGCGCTGCTCGCGGGCCTCGGCCTCGTCATCGCCCTGCGCGGGAAGAGCGGCGCTCAGGCGCCTTCGGCGAGCAAGGCGGCCAGTCCGGCGCGATAGTCCGGATAGCGCGGCACCCAGCCCAGCAGCCGCTTGGCCTTGCCATTGGCGACGCGCCGGTTCTCCGCATAGAAAGCGCGCGCCATCGGCGAGAGCCCGGCCTGTTCGATCGGCAGCAGCGGGGGCGGGGCGAGACCCAGCAGCGCGCAGGCTGCCTCGACCACCCGATTCTGGCTGACGGGGCGATCGTCGGAGATGTTGTAGAGGCCCGGCGGCCTGCGATCGAAGCTTGCCAGCACCGCGCCGACGATGTCGTCGACATGGATCCGGCTGAACACCTGACCGGGAAGATCGACGCGGTGTGCCTGCCCCGCACGAACCCGGTCGAGCGGAGAGCGGCCGGGGCCGTAGATGCCCGGCAGGCGGAAGATGCGGACCTGCGGGTGCAACGCCGCCCATGCCTGGTCCGCCGCCGAGCGCGCGGTGCGCCGCCCCTGGCCGACGGGGGCGCTCTCGTCGACCCAGGCACCCTGCGCGTCGCCATAGACGCCGGTCGAGGAGAGATAGCCGATCCAGGCTGCACCCGCGCCGGCGAGGGCGTCGGCATAGCGATCGAGCACCGGATCGCCATCGCCCTCCGGCGGGACCGAGGACAGGATATGCGTCGCCCGCCCGATCGCCGCCGCGACGCCGTCGCCATCGGGCAGTTGCGCGCGGCCGATCCGTTCGACGGAGAAGCCGCGGGATTCGGCTGCCGTCCCGATGCGCGAGGCGGTATAGCCGGGACCGAAGATGAGAAGCCTTGCCATGGCATCGATCTAGCGTGCCCCGATGCTCTCGCCACCATTGTTTGTCGCAGTCGCCGGGATTAGACCAAGGCCATGCTCGACGCTCAATCTGCCGCCACCGCCCCGTCCGCCATCCGCCGCGAGGACTATCGCCGCCCCGACTGGCTGGTGCCCGACGTGCGGCTCGACTTCCTACTGGATCCTGCAAAGACGGTGGTCACCGGTCGCCTGAGCGTGACGCGCAACGGAACGCACGGCCATCCGCTGCGCCTGAACGGTGACGGGCTGACCCCGCTGGCGGTTCTGATCGACGGCGAAGCCCAGGCCGATGCCTGGCGGATGGACGGTCCCGACCTGCTGATCGACCTGCCCGGCGACAGCCATGTCGTCGAAACCCGGGTCGAAATCGCGCCGGAGGCCAATTCGCAGCTGATGGGGCTCTATGCCTCGGGCGGCAATCTGTGCACCCAGTGCGAGCCCGAGGGCTTCCGCCGGGTGATCTTCGCGGTCGACCGGCCCGACGTGCTCAGCCGCTATGTCGTGCGCCTCGAAGCCGACCGAGAGCGTTTTCCGGTGCTGCTGTCCAATGGCGACCTGACCGACAGCGGATCGCTCGGCGGCGGGCGTCACTTCGCCGAATGGACCGATCCCTTCCCCAAGCCGAGCTATCTGTTCGCGCTGGTCGCCGCAAACCTCGCCGCAAACATTGACAGCTTCACGACGCGCAGCGGGCGCGAGGTAAAGCTCGCCATCTGGGTGGTCGAGAGCGACCTGCCCAAGACCGAACATGCGATGCAGGCGCTCAAGGCGTCCATGGCGTGGGACGAAAAGGTCTATGGCCGGGAATATGATCTGGGCGAGTTCAACATCGTCGCTGTGTCCGATTTCAACTTCGGCGCGATGGAGAACAAGAGCCTCAACATCTTCAACTCGCGCTACATTCTCGCTGATCCGGAAACCGCGACCGACATCGATTATGACGGCGTTTCAGGGGTGGTCGCGCACGAATATTTCCACAACTGGTCGGGCAACCGCGTCACCTGCCGCGACTGGTTCCAGCTGTCGCTGAAGGAAGGCTTCACCGTCTTTCGCGACCAGAGCTTTACAGCGGACCAGGGGTCGGCGGCGGTAAAGCGGATCGAGGATGTACGCCTGCTCCGCGCCGTGCAGTTTCCCGAAGATGCCGGGCCGCTCGCCCATCCGATCCGGCCGGAAAGCTATATCGAGATTTCGAACTTCTACACCGCGACGGTCTACAACAAGGGCGCCGAGATCATCCGCATGCTCCACACCATGCTGGGGCCGCAGAAATTCCGCGCGGGATCCGATCTCTATTTCTCGCGCCATGACGGCACGGCGGCGACCTGCGAGGATTTCGTGCTGGCGATGGAAGACGCCAGCGGCGCCGATCTGACACAGTTCCGCCTCTGGTATGCGCAGGCCGGCACGCCGCGCGTTCGCGCGACGCTGAGCCATGAGCCGGCCGGTGGCCGGGCGTTGCTGACGCTCGAACAGTCGGTCCCGCCGACGCCGGGCCAGCCCGACAAGCAGCCCATGCCGATCCCGCTGCGCATCGCTCTGTTCTGCGAGCGGTCGCAGCGCAAGTTCGAGGAGGAGCGGCTGGTCGTCGTCGACGGCGAGCGGCACGAAATCCTGTTCGAGGGCATAGGCGAGCGTCCGATCCTGTCGATCAACCGCGGCTTCTCCGCCCCCGTGGTGATCGAGTCGGACCGTTCGCCGGCCGATCTGGCTTTCCTGTCGGCGCATGACGATGATCCCTTCGCCCGTTACGAGGCGATGCAGCAGCTGATGCTCGACACGCTGGTGTCTGCGGTGGCGACCGGCACAGCCGATCATGGCCCGGTGATCGATGCCGTCCGCAACACGCTGACCGATCCGGCGCTCGACGCGGCGTTCATCGGCGAGACGATGCTGCTGCCGTCCGAATCCTTCATCGGCGACCAGATGCCGATGGTCGATCCGGTGGCGATCCACCGCGCGCGCGAAGCGCTGCGCCGCGCGCTCGGCAGCGAGCTGGAACAGGCGTGGCGCGATGCCTATGCGCGGTCGCGGTCGGACCGGTTCGAGCTGACCCCGCAGGCAAAGGGCGCGCGCCGCCTCCGCACGATCGCGCTAGGCTTCCTCATGGCAAGCGGGGCGGCGGATGCACCGGCGCTGGCGCTGGCGCAATTCCATGACGCGACCAACATGACCGACCGCCAGGGCGCCTTCGGCGTGCTGGCGAACAGCATGGCGCCCGAGCGGGACGTCGTGGTCGAGGCCTTTTACGAGCGCTTCCGCGACAATGGCCTGGTGCTCGACAAATGGTTCTCGACCCAGGCCTTCTCGATCCGCGCCGATACGCTCGATCGGGTAGAGCAGCTGTCGCGCCATCCCGATTTCACCCTGACCAATCCGAACCGGTTGCGGTCACTGGTCGGGGCCATGGCGGGCAACCAGCTGATTTTCCACGACGACAGCGGGCGCGGCTATCGCTTCCTCGCCGACATGCTGTTGAAGGTCGATGCGCTCAACCCGCAGACGGCGGCAAAGCTCGTTCCACCGTTGGGACGCTGGCGGCGCTTCGACGAGACGCGTGCTGCGCTCATGCGCGCCGAACTGCAGCGGTTGCTCGATTCGCCAGGCCTGTCGAAGGACATGTTCGAGCAGGTATCGAAAAGCCTGGCGTGAGGAGGGCCGGGGGCGGCGATGCCGCTCCCTGAGCTCAGCTCTGGATGCCGCCGCGCGGCAGAAACCAGCGGGCGATAATGAGCCCGGCGACCGACAGGCCAATGAAATCGGCGAAGAACATGTAGATCCAATAGCCATAGCCATAATGGTTGAACACCGGCTGGCCGATGTCGATGTAGAGCGCGGCGGCCAGCGCGAAGCCGATCGCGATCCGCGCGCGGCTCAGAAAATCCGGAATTCGCGCGCCAACCGCGCCCATGGCTATCGCGATCACGAGCCCGGTGATGATCGCCAACAGGAAGCCGGCGCCGAGCGATCCGGTGTCGACGACGGGAAAGCCGCCTATGTTGAAATGCACCGTGGCGACGGGGCCGCGCGCGTACAACAGGTCGCCCGCTGCGGTTCCGGTCGTCGGGACAAGATAGGTGCCGGTGCCGCTGGCCGTCAGCGTCTCGGCCATGGCCTGGTGCAGCGCCGACATTTGCGGTTCTTCGAGCCGGTTATAGGCCAGCCGCGCGAGCGGCGTAGCCCAGAAGACAAAGCCGACCAGATAGAGCGCGACGCCGCCGAGCACGCCGCCGAACAAGGTTTTGGCCATTCCGGACCCTCCAACGATAGGTTCGACACGCTATGACAGCCTGTCGAACGTACAAGCGGGAAGTCGTCGGAGCGTTCCATTTGGCAACCGGACGGATGCCGGCCGACCAATGTCAGTCGTTTCAGGCGACCGGAGTCGTCAATTTGCGGATGAAACCGATCAGCCCGGTCTGCCGATGGCGCTTCAACCGTTCGGCTTCGAGGATGTGCTGGACCTCGGCGAAGCAGCGATCGATGTCGTCGTTCAGCAGGACATAGTCATAGCCGTCCCAGTGGCTGACTTCGGCCGCTGCGCGCTGCATGCGGCCGGTGATGACCTCTTCGCTGTCCGTCCCGCGCGTGCGCAGGCGGTTCTCCAGCTCCGGCATCGACGGCGGCAGGATGAAGACGCGAACGACGTCGCCGCCGCAGGTCTGATAGAGTTGCTGCGCGCCCTGCCAATCGATGTCGAACAATACGTCGAGCCCCGAACTCAGCATCTCCTCGATTGGCTTGGCGGGGCTGCCGTAGCGATGATTGAAGACATGCGCCCATTCGAGGAACTGGTGGTCGGCCACCATCTCCCGAAAATGCTCCAGATCGACGAAATGATAGTCGACGCCGTCGACTTCGCCGGGACGCATCGGCCGGGTCGTCGCGGACACCGACATCTTCAGGTTGGAATCGGATGCCAGGAGGCGACGGGCGATCGTGGACTTGCCTGCTCCCGACGGGGAGGAGAGGATGAACAGGACGCCGCGGCGCTTGAACGAACTATGGGCCATGGCGGCACTTGCCCCGCCATGGCCCGGCTCGTCAACGCCCGAATCGCCATCGGCATGCCAAAGCAATGCTTCCGGCCCGATGGTGATCGGGGGTAAGGGGTCAGGCGCGGGGTGTGCCCGGACGGCCCGCCTTGCGCTTGTCGAACGCCTTCTTGGCGACATAGGCGCCGCCCAGCAGCAGGCCGAGCGGGCCTGCCCGACGGATCGCGCCGGCCGCCACTGCGCCGATCACGGCGCCCTTGACGCCGCCCTGGCCGTCGCGCTTGTCGATCTTGCTGCCGATGAAGGCGCCCAAAAGCTTGCCGAGCATGTCTGTCTCCTTATTTGGTCGGCGTGGAATCGCCCGACCGGGGTGGAAAGTTCCGGCGGCAGGACGAATCAGCGACCGACCATTGCTTCGGGGCGGACGATCCGGTCGAAGCGCGCCTCGTCGATCAGACCGAGCGCGAGGCCCGCTTCCTTGAGCGTCATGCCGTGATGATGTGCGTGCTTGGCTATCTTCGCCGCATTGTCATAGCCGATCTCGGGCGCGAGCGCGGTGACCAGCATCAGCGAACGGCCGACGAGATCGGCGATCCGCGCGCGATCGGGCTCCAGCCCGTCGAGCGTACGTTCGGTGAAGCTCAGCATGCCGGTGGCGAGCAGGGCGATCGACCGAAGGACCCCGGCTCCTATCAGCGGCTTGAACACGTTGAGTTCGAGATGCCCTTGGAGCCCACCGACCGTAACCGCCTGATGGTTGCCGATCACCTGCGCGGCGACCATGGTCAGCATTTCGCACTGGGTCGGGTTGACCTTGCCCGGCATGATCGAACTGCCCGGTTCATTTTCGGGCAGGATCAGTTCGCCCAGTCCGGATCGCGGTCCCGATCCCAGCAGGCGGATGTCGTTGGCGATCTTCGTAAGCGAGACCGCCAGCGTCGCGAGTGCGGCGGAAAGATGGACCAGGGCGTCGTTCGAGGCGAGCGCCTCGAATTTGTTGGGAGCGGTCACGAAGTCGAGGCCGGTCAGCGTAACGATCTCCGCTGCCATGTCCTCGGCGAAGCCGGGCGCGGCGTTAAGGCCGGTGCCCACCGCCGTTCCGCCCTGCGCAAGCTTGACGATGCCGCCGTTGACGGCGCCCTCGATACGGCGGCGCGCGGCGATCAACTGGGCGGCATAGCCTGAGAATTCCTGCCCCAGCGTCAGCGGGGTCGCGTCCTGCAAATGGGTGCGGCCGATCTTGACGATGTCGTCCCACGCCTCGACTTTCGCGATCAGCGCCGTCTCCATCCGGTCGAGCGCGGGATAGAGATCGCGCTGGACGGCGATGGCTGCCGCTACGTGCAGCGCGGTGGGGAAGCTGTCGTTCGACGACTGGCCCATATTGACGTGGTCATTGGGGTGGACCGGGCTCTTGCCGCCGCGTGTGCCCGTCAGGATTTCGTTGGCGCGGCCTGCGATCACCTCGTTGACGTTCATGTTGCTCTGGGTGCCCGAACCGGTCTGCCAGATGACGAGCGGAAAATGCTCGTTGAGGCGGCCGTCGATCACGTCGCCGGCGGCCTGGTCGATCGCGTCGGCGAGGGCCGAATCGAGGCCGTGCCGCCGGTTGATCCGTGCCGCCGCGCGCTTCACGATCGCCAGCGCATGGACGATTCCGGTCGGCATGCGCTCTTCGGGGCCGAAGGGGAAATTTTCGATCGATCGCTGGGTCTGCGCGCCCCAATAGGCGTAGGCCGGCACCTCGATCGGCCCGAAACTGTCGCTCTCGATACGGCTGTCGCTCGTCATGTCGTCCTCCGGGCTGGTGGAGGACATTTGGGGGCGAGGAGCGAACCCGACAATAGCCGCACCGCCGATGGCGGCGCGTGCAGCGGGGCGAGCAGGGTTACTTCTTGCGGGTGAAGTCGACCGAGACGACGTTGGAGCCGTCCTCGACGGGCTCGATCGGCGAGTCGTTGCCGGCCGAGCTGTGCTCGGTGTCTTCTTCGGCATCGTCGACCTGCGCCTGGAACTGCAGCGCGAAGTTGACCGCCGGATCGACAAAGCCGGTGACGGCCGCGAAGGGAATGATCAGCTTGGCCGGGACCTGGTTGAACGAAAGGCCGACCTCGAACCCATCGGGCTTCACCCGGAGCTCCCAGAAACGATTCTGGATGACGATCGTCATCTCGTCCGGGAAGCGCTCGACGAGGTGGCGCGGAATGTCGACGCCTGCGCCCTGGGTCTTGAAGGTGATGTAGAAATGATGCTCGCCCGGCAGGCCGCCGGCGGCTTCGACCTCGCCCAGCACGCGTCCGACGACGGCGCGAAGCGCCTCCTGGACGATCTCGTCATACGGAATCAGGCTGTCGGGCGCTTGGTCGCTCATGGCGCTTTGGTGGACGCGCGAAAGCGCCGGGTCAAGTCGTGCGTTGCAGCGCGGCGCAACCTCGCTATAGCGGCGGGCATTGCTGTGGAACTTTTGCCACAGAGCAGAGGGATGGGCCATGCGGACCGCATCGATCGTGCGAAAGACCAGCGAAACCGACATTTCGGTCGAGCTGAACCTGGACGGGACCGGCAGCTATGACGTGTCGACCGGGATCGGTTTCTTCGATCACATGCTCGAACAGCTGTCGCGCCATTCTCTGATCGATCTCAAGGTCCGGATTGTCGGTGACCTGCACATCGACCAGCACCACACGACCGAGGATTGCGGCATCGCGATCGGTGAGGCGCTGGCCAAGGCGCTCGGCGACAAGAAGGGCATCACCCGCTATGGCCACGCCTATGCGCCGATGGACGAGACGCTGACTCGCGTCGCGCTCGACATTTCCGGGCGGCCCTATCTGGTGTGGAAGATCGCACTGACCGGACCGCGTCTGGGCGAATGGGACACCGAGCTGATCGAGCACTGGTTCCACAGCTTTTCGCAGGCGGCGGGGCTGACGCTCCATGTCGAGACGCTCTACGGCAGCAACCAGCATCATATCGTCGAGAGCTGCTACAAGGGCCTGGCACGCGCGCTGCGTACTGCGGTCGAGATCGATCCGCGCAAGGCCGATGCCATCCCGTCGACCAAGGGGATGCTCTGAAGTGCCGGAGACGATCGCGCTGATCGACTATGGTGCCGGCAATCTTCGTTCGGTCGACAATGCGCTGAAGGCCGCCGGTGGCGCGCCGACCGTGACCGCCGATCCGGATGTGGTCGCGAAAGCCGACCGGATCGTGCTGCCCGGCGTCGGGGCCTTTGCCGCGTGCATGTCGGGGCTGTCTGCAGTTCCTGGCCTGATCGAGGCGATGGAGCAGGCGGTGCGCGGCCGTGGCGTGCCTTTTCTGGGTGTGTGCGTGGGTATGCAGCTGCTCGCCGAGGCGGGGCATGAACATGGCCGGACGCCTGGGCTCGGCTGGATCGGCGGCGACGTGCGCCTGCTGACTCCGGGGCCCGCCTATAAGGTGCCGCACATGGGCTGGAACGACGTGCTGCCGACCGGCGATCATCCGCTGACCCAGCGCGGCGAGGCCTATTATCTGCACAGCTATGCCTTCGATGTCGCCGACCCGGCGGAGCGGCTGGCGACCACCGATCATGGCGGCGCGGTCACCGGCGCGGTCGGGCGCGCGAACATCATCGGGGTGCAGTTCCAT
This sequence comes from Rhizorhabdus sp., assembly GCF_018006725.1. Classification (GTDB taxonomy): domain Bacteria; phylum Pseudomonadota; class Alphaproteobacteria; order Sphingomonadales; family Sphingomonadaceae; genus Rhizorhabdus. The sequence continues at coordinate 9,535 of NZ_JAGMXV010000028.1, read as the reverse complement.
CCGGAGAAGAGCCAGGCTTACGGCCTGTCCTTCCTCGAACGCTTCCTCGCATGGAAGCCGTAACGCAGCGATCACCGTTCCTCCCCGGCACTGGGAGGGGAACCATCCGCAGGATGGGGGAGGGGAGAGGGGGCGTAGACCCCTCCACCATGCTCCGCATGGTCCCCCTCCGCTTCAGGGAGCAAGTGAAGTGAGCATCATCGTCTTTCCCGCCATCGACCTGAAGGGCGGACAGGTCGTCCGTCTTGCCGAAGGCGACATGGACCGGGCCACCATCTATGGCGACGACCCCGCCGCACAGGCGCGCAGCTTTGCCGAAGCCGGCGCCGAATGGCTCCACGTCGTCGATCTCGACGGCGCCTTTGCCGGCCGTGCGGTCAATGCCGATGCGGTCGAGGCGATCATCCGCGCCTTTCCGGGCAAGGTCGAGCTGGGCGGCGGCATTCGCGACCGCGCCGGGATCGACCGCTGGCTGGAACTGGGTGTCGAGCGCGTCATCATCGGCACCGCGGCATTGCAGAACCCCGATCTGGTGCGCGAGGCGGCCAAGGCGCTGCCGGGCCGGATCGTGGTCGGCGTCGATGCACGCGACGGCTTCGTCGCGACCCATGGCTGGGCCGAGGTGTCGACCGTCAGCATCACCGACCTCGCCGACCGCTTCGCCGATGCCGGAGTTGCCTCGCTGCTGTTCACCGACGTCGGCCGCGACGGCCTGCTCAAGGGCTGCAATGTCGAGGCGACCGTGGCGCTGGCGCGCCACGCCAGCATCCCGGTGATCGCCAGCGGCGGCGTTGCCAGCATCGCCGATATCGAGGCGCTGGTGCCGCATGCCGCCGATGGAATCGAAGGGGTGATTTCCGGTCGTGCGCTTTACGATGGCCGGCTCGATCTTGCCGAGGCGCTGCGGGTGGCGCGCGGATGAGCGTCCGCGTCCGCGTCATTCCCTGCCTCGACGTGGCCGGCGGCCGCGTGGTGAAGGGCGTCAATTTCGTGGACCTCGCCGATGCGGGCGATCCGGTCGAACAGGCGCGCGTCTATGATGCAGCGGGCGCCGACGAGCTCTGCTTTCTCGACATCACCGCCAGCCATGAAGGACGCGGTACGATCCTCGACGTCGTCGCGCGCACTGCGGCGGTCTGCTTCATGCCGCTGACCGTCGGCGGCGGCGTGCGCAGCGCCGACGATGCCCGCGCGCTGCTGCTGGCCGGCGCCGACAAGGTCGCGGTCAATTCGGCAGCGGTCGCCCGGCCCGAACTCTGCGCTGACATGGCCGAGCGTTTCGGTGCACAATGCGTGGTCGGCGCGGTCGACGCGCGCAACGTCGGCCCCGGCAAATGGGAAATCTACACCCATGGCGGGCGCAAGCCGACCGGCATCGACGCGGTGGAGCATGCGAAGCGCCTCGCCTCTCTGGGCGCGGGCGAGATATTGCTGACGTCGATGGACCGTGACGGCACCCGCGACGGCTATGACCTGGCACTGACCCGCGCGATTGCCGATGCGGTGCCGGTGCCGGTGATCGCGAGCGGCGGCGTCGGCAATCTCGACCATCTGGTGGAAGGCGTCACAAAGGGCGGCGCCAGCGCGGTGCTCGCTGCCTCGATCTTCCACTTCGGCCAGCACAGCGTCGCCGAGGCGCATGCCGCCCTGCGCGCGGCGGGGCTTCCCGTCCGCGCCTGAGGCGCGACGCGGCGGCCGGTCGAAACCGGCCGCGCGGTTCACTTCATCAGGACGAGTTCTTCGGCCATAGATGGGTGCAGTGCGACGGTCTGGTCGAACTGCGCCTTGGTCAGGCCCGCGCGCACGGCGATTGCCGCCGCCTGCAGGATTTCGGGCGCATCGGGGCTTATCATGTGGACGCCCAGCACCACGTCGGTCTCCGGATGCACGACCAGCTTGTACAGCGACCGCTCGTTGCGACCGGCGAGTACGTTGCGCATCGGGCGGAAGTCCGAGGTGAAGATCTTCGCCGTGCCATGCTGCTCGCGCGCCTGCCGCTCGGTCAGGCCGACGCCGGCCATGGGCGGGCTACTGAACACCGCGTTGGGGATCATCTGATAATCGACGCGGTGCGGTTTGCCGCCGAACAGCGTGTCGGCAAAGGCCTGGCCCTCGCGGATCGCCACGGGGGTCAGCTGCACCCGGTCGGTGACGTCGCCGACCGCATAGATGGACGGCACGGTCGAGCGATTATCCTCGTCGACGACGATCGCGCCCTTCTCGTTCAGCTCGACGCCGACCGATTCGAGGCCCAGACCATCGGTCTTCGGCTTGCGACCGATCGCGAACAGCAGCAGGTCGGTATCGCAGCGCTCATGGTCCTTGAAATGCACGCAGAGCGACCCGTCCTCCGCCTTCTCGACCTTCTCGAAGGCGGCGTTGAAGACGAACTCGATGCCCTTCTGGGTCGAGATCTGGAGCAGCCGGTCGCGGATCTGCTCGTCATAGCCACGCAATATCTGGTCCGACCGGTTGACGACCGTCACCTTGCTGCCGAGCCCATGGAAGATCCCGGCGAACTCGTTGGCGATATAGCCCGCACCCGCAATCACGACGCGCTTCGGCAGTTCGTCGATGTAGAACACCTCGTTCGAGGTGATGCCATGCTCGGCGCCGGGCACGTCGGGGACGACTGGCCAGGCGCCGGTCGCGATCAGGATGATCTTCGCGCTGATCTTGCGGCCGCTCGCCAGCGTGACTTCGTTCGGGCCGCTGACGGTTGCCCGCTCGCGGAAGAGTTCGACCTTGTTGTTGTCGAGCGTGTTCTCGTAAAGCCCCTCGAGCCGGTCGACGTCGGCGTTGATATTGTCGCGCAGCGTCTTCCAGTCGAAGCGGGTCTCGCCCAGTTCCCAGCCGAAGCGCTCGGCGTCGTGCAGATCCTCGGCATAATGCGCGCCATAGACGAGCATCTTCTTGGGCACGCAGCCACGGATCACGCAGGTGCCACCGACGCGATGCTCTTCGGCCACCGCGACCCGGGCGCCATGCGCCGCCGCGACGCGCGACGCCCGCACTCCGCCGGATCCGGCACCGATCACGAACAGGTCATAGTCGAACTCGGCCATCGGCCAGTGATCCTTTCGAATGAGATGGCGCCGATATGGCGATGGCCGGCCGATCGCGCAAACCGATCATGCTGATGACAGTGATCGACCGGCTGATCCGAGCGAGGCGTACCGTCAGCCGAGTGCGCGGGCGATCAGGGCGCGGGTCGATGGATCGAAATTTGCCGTGCCCTCGCTCTCGATCGACTTCGCGATCTCCTTGCCCAACTCGACGCCGAACTGGTCGAACGGGTTGATGCCGAGCAGCACGGCGTTGGCGAAGGTCCTGTGCTCGTAGAAGGCTAGAAGCGCGCCGAGACGCGCGGGGTCGACGCGGTCGAGCAGAATCGTCGACGAAGGCCGATCCCCCGGATAGGCGCGTGCCGGGTCGGCATCATTGGCGCGCCCGGCCATCAGCGCAGCGCCCTGGGCGAAGCAGTTGATCAGAAGCGTGCGATGATGCGCCTCGTCGAGGGGGTGATCGGGCTCGATCGCCGCGACGAATTCGACAGGGACGAGTCGCGTGCCCTGGTGCAGCAGCTGGAACACCGCATGTTGCGCGTCGGTGCCGACGCCGCCCCAGGTGATCGCTGCGGTGGGCTGGTCGACCGGCGATCCGTCGGCCTTCACGCTCTTGCCGTTCGATTCCATCTCCAGCTGCTGGAGATAGGAGGGCAGCAGCCGCAGCCGCTCGTCATAGGCGAAGGTGGCGCGCGTCTCGGCGCCGCGCACGAGCGAATAATATTGGTCGGCGAAAGCCGCGAGCAGCGGTGCGTTACGCTCGGGCGGGGCGAGGCGGAAATGGCGGTCCATGGCGGCGGCGCCTTCGAGCAGCCTTTCGAAGGCATCCCAGCCGAGGCCGAGCGCGGCCGGAAAGCCGATCGACGACCACAGCGAGTAACGCCCGCCGACGCTTTCGGAGAAGGGCAGGATGCGGGTCTCGTCGACGCCCCATTCGACCGCCTTGTCGGGTGCTGCGGTGAGCGCGATCACGCGCGAATAGGGATCCTCGACATTCTCCTCCTCCATCCAGGACAGGACGCTGCGCGCGTTGAGCATCGTCTCGGTCGTGGTGAAGGTCTTGGAAGCGACGACCAGCAGCGTCGCCTGGGGATCGAAGCGGCGGAACACCTCGTCGAGCGCGGCGCCGTCGACATTGGACACCACCGCCACGTCATAGCGGTCGGCGTCGCGGCCGAGCGCATCCATCAGCAGATCGGGGCCCAGCGCCGAACCGCCGATGCCGACATGGAGGATGTGGCGGACCGGGCCGAACAGTTCGGCCTCGATCGCGTCGATCATGCCGCGCATCCGGGCGTGGAGCTGGGCGGCGCGGGCGACGCTTTCGGGTGCGCCCTGGCCGCGCTCGGCGCTATGCTCGGCGGCGCGACCTTCGGTGACGTTGACGGCCTCGCCGGCGAACAGGGCATCGCGCTTCGCGGCAAGGCCGCTCGCTTCGGAAAGGGCAACGAAGCGCTCGACCAGCGCCTTCGACAGATGCGTCTTGGAGAAGTCGAACAGGATTCCGCCTTCCTCGACCGTCAGCCGGGTGAGTCGGTCAGGTTCGGCTACGAACAGGTCCGCCAGCGTCGGGACCGTCGTGGCTGCGACCTCCGCCCAGGCCGAGCGTGTATCCGTCATCTCGAATCTCCATATTGCGGTGCGGCAACCGACGCTTTCCTCAGGAAAACTACAAGGGCGTTACCAATTGTTCACCATTTTCACCCAGCCTTTTCGCTGAAACGGCCCGGGATTGCCACCCGCATCCCGCCGCCATGCCGCCAACCGGGAACGACGAGGGGTGACCGGACATGCAGGACGACATCTTGCGCCTGGCCTATGAGGTCTCGCGCATCACCGAGGAGAAGGTCGACCGGATCGACCAGGTGATGAAACAGACGGGTATGCTGGCGATCAACGCGCGGCTGGAAGCGGCGCGCGCCGGCGATGCGGGCCGCGCCTTCTCGGTCGTCGCGCAGGAACTGGGCACGGTCGCAAGCTCGATCTCGGCAATCGGTGGTGAGCTACGCTCCGCGATCGCGTCGAACATCGCCTCGCTGCGGACGGTGGGCAGCAAGATGCTCGTCGACTTCAAGGGCACGCGCTACACCGATCTTGCCCGCTCGGCGGTCGAGATCGTCGATCGCAATCTCTACGAGCGGTCCTGCGACGTGCGCTGGTGGGCGACCGACAGTTCGGTGATCGAGGTGCTCGAGCGTCCTACCTCGGCGAGCGTCGCCCATGCGACCGATCGTCTCGCCACCATCCTGCGCTCCTACACCGTCTATCTCGACCTGTGGGTCGCCGACGCCACCGGGCGCATCGTCGCAACTGGGCGCCCCGACCGCTACCCCCACGCGCTCGGCCTCGACGTGTCTGGCGAACGCTGGTTCCGCGAAGCCATGGCCACGCAGAGCGGCGAGGAGTTCCGTGTCTGCGATATCGCGGCCAATGCCACGCTCGGCAATGCGCAGGTCGCCACCTATTCGACCGCCGTGCGCGCGGGCGGTACGACCCGCGGCACCGCCATGGGGGCGCTGGGCATTTTCTTCGACTGGGCGCCCCAGGCGCAGGGCGTGCTCGACGGCATCGGCCTGTCCCCTGCGGAACGCGCGACCTCACGGCTGATGCTGCTCGACGCCAGCCACAGGGTGATCGCCTCGTCGGACGGGCAGGGGCTCTGCTCCGAACTCTATCCGCTCGACACCGGCCGCAAGGACAGCGGCTATTATCAGCGCGACGGCAAGCTCGTCGCCTTCGCGCTGACCCCCGGCTATGAAACCTATCGCGGTCTCGGCTGGCTGGGGTGCATCGAGAGCCGCTTTCTGGAGGAATGACGCCGGGCCAGGCCGGTCACGCAGCTAAAACTGGCAGGATCGGCTCGGGGGCGCTAAGCCGCAGCCATGCGTCCCCCTTCCAGAACCACGCCGGGCAAGCCCCTTCCCGCACCGCGTCGCGGGCGCCGCCAGGCCCGCACCGCCGCGCCCGCGACATCCGCCAATCCGCATCCCGCCCGCGCGGGGGCGGCGCCCGGCCGTGAGCCGCAGCGCATCGCCAAGCTGCTTGCCCGCGCCGGCATCGCCTCGCGCCGCGAGATAGAGCGGATGATCGCCGATGGCCGCGTTGCGATCGACGGCACTGCGATCGACACCCCGGCCACGTTGCTCCAGTCGCTGAAGGGCGTGACGGTGGACGGAAAGCCGGTGGCGCCGCCCGCCTACACCCAGCTGTTCCTCTATTATAAGCCGCGCGGACTGCTGACGACCGAGCGCGACCCCAAAGGGCGGCCGACCATCTACGACAAGCTGCCCGAGGGGCTGCCGCGCGTGATGCCGGTCGGTCGGCTCGACATGAACACCGAAGGCCTGCTGCTCCTGACGACCGATGGCGAATTCAAGCGCCAGCTGGAACTGCCCTCGACCGGTGTCGAGCGCATCTATCGCGCGCGCGCCTTCGGCAAGGTGACGCAGGACCAGCTCGAATCGCTGAGCGAGGGCGTGGAGATCGAGGGCGTGCGTTATGGCTCGATCGACGCCAATATCGAGCGGCGCACCGGCGCCAATGTCTGGATCGAGATGAAGCTGCGCGAGGGCAAGAATCGAGAGGTTCGCCGCGTCCTCGAATATCTGGGTCTCGAAGTCTCGCGGCTGATCCGCGTCGCTTATGGCGCGTTCGAGCTCGGCGATCTCCAGCCGGGCGAAGTGGGCGAGATCGCCCAGCACCAGCTGGTCGCCTTCCGCCGGACGCTCAAGCCCGCCAAATCGTCGAAGCCCGGCGAGGACGCGTGACGGAGGCGGCATGCGGATAATCGCCGGGCGCTGGCGTGGTCGCGTGCTCGTAGCCCCTGTGGGTGACGCGACGCGTCCCACGTCGGACCGCGCACGCGAGGCGCTCTTCTCGATGCTGGTCAGCCGGTTGGGGACGCTTGAAGGCCTGAAGGTCGCCGACATCTGCGCGGGTACCGGCGCTTTGGGGCTCGAAGCCCTGTCGCGAGGGGCGGCGCATTGCACCTTCGTCGAGCGCGACCGGGCGGCGATCGAGGCGCTTCGCCGCAACGTGGCAGCGCTGGGCGCCGAGGCCGATATCCGGCCGATCGCGGCGGAAAGCTTCGCGGGCGGCGCCTATGACCTCGTCCTGATGGACCCGCCTTATGGAACGGGCCTCGCGAACAAGGTGTTGCCGAAGGTCGGCTTCGCGCCGGGCGGCTGGGCCAGCGTCGAGACCGGGCGGGACGAGGCGGTGGCACCCGCCGGTTTCACCGTCGAGGCCGACCGCGTCCACGGCAAGGCACGAATCACGCTGCTGCGGTCTGCACTCTAGACCGGGCAGCGAGCGCTACGGCGGGCGCGGTCGAATCGAGCAGCGCAATGCCGTTGACGATTGCGAGCATCATCGCGGCAGCGTTGCGCGAGGCGACCCCGGCCGGGAAATGGACGCTGCGGACGATCCAGTCGGTCCAGCTTTCGGCGATCTCCTCGGCCGCCCCCGCATAGAGCGTCTCGCCGCGCGCGGCGCGTGCCGCGATCTCGAACCACAGACCGACATAGGGCCGCGCATCCTCTGCAGCCATCAGTGAGACGGTGTGGCCGATCATCTGGTGTGGCGGGATGCGGACGCCCCTCGTCTTCTCCGACAGCCAGTCGGCGAAGCGCCGCGATACGCAGGCGAGCACATCGCGCATCAGCGCAGCCTTGGTCCCGAAATAATAGAGCAGCATCCGGTCGCTGGTGCCGAGTTGCGCTGCTGCCGGCCGCAGCGCGAGCGCGTCGAGCCCGTCCGACAGAACGATGTCGGCGAGCGATTCGGTCAGCCGCTCGCGCTTGGCGGCGCGCGCTTCGATAGTGGTCATGGCGAATCCCCCGATTCGCGGACCGGTGTAGCAGACGCTACGGCAAGCGGCCATGGCGCTGCAGGAAGGCCTGCGGACACCTCCGTAGTCTTCCCGATGGTCGCACCGGATGCGATCTGCGAGCAGCGGGGCAGGTGCGGGGGAATGAGATGGCCGGATCGAAGCGGATATTATCGGTGGCAGTGGCTTGGGCGCTGCTGTCGCTCGCAACGGCGAACGCTTTCGCAAGCGATGGTGGGGGCGACCCCGATCGCGGCCATGATCTCGCCGTCGCGCGCTGTGGTGCCTGCCACGCCGTCGAGCCGCGCGGCCGCAGCCCATTGCGCGCGGCACCGGCCTTCCGCACGCTCGGCCGCCGTTATCCGGTCGAAAGCCTCGACGAAGCGCTGGCCGAGGGGATCGTCGCCGGGCACCCCGACATGCCGTCCGATCCGTGGGAAGCCGCCGACATCGCCGACTTCATCGCTTATCTCGAACGGCTGGCGTCCGTTCGCTCACGCCGCGACTGAAACGACCCGTCACCTGCCAGAAACGAACAGGACAAACGTCGCCGGAGTAAGTCAAAGCTCCGATCACTCTGATCAGACTTTCCCGTTTTCCTTCGCCCCCGCCGCTGCGTAGCTGTTGAGCTCTCAGACAACAGGAGGGGCTCTCCATGCTCAGATCCACTATCTCGTTCACCGCGCTGCTCGTCGCGGCCCTGTCGCCCGTCGTCGTCGCAGCACCCGCGCGGGCCGAAGACAAGGTCATGACCAACAAGGATTGGTGGCCCACCAAGCTCGACCTGGCGCCGCTGCGCCAGAACGACGCCGGCGCCAACCCTTATGGCGCCGACTTCAACTATGCTGCCGAGTTCGCGACGCTCGACCTAGCCGCGGTCAAGAAGGACATCGAGAAGGTCCTGACGACCTCGCAGCCCTGGTGGCCGGCCGACTATGGCAATTACGGCCCCTTCTTCATCCGCATGGCCTGGCACAGCGCGGGCACCTATCGCACCGCCGACGGGCGCGGCGGATCGGACGGTGGCGAGCAGCGCTTCGAGCCGCTCAACAGCTGGCCCGACAATGTCAGCCTCGACAAGGCTCGTCGCCTCGTGTGGCCGATCAAGCAGAAATATGGCCGCAAGCTCTCCTGGGGCGACCTGATGGTCCTCGCCGGCAACGTCGCGCTCGAAAATATGGGCTTCAAGACGGTGGGCTTCGCCGGTGGCCGCGTCGACGCCTGGGAACCCGATCTGGTCTTCTGGGGGCCGGAGACCAAGTTCCTTGCCGATGCCCGCCGCGACGGCAAGGGCGGGCTCAAGGGGCCGCTCGCTGCGACCCAGATGGGCCTGATTTACGTCAATCCGGAAGGCCCGAACGGCAAGCCCGATCCGCTCGCCGCCGCCGCCGACATCCGCCTCGCCTTCGGCAACATGGCGATGTCCGACGAGGAGACGATCGCCCTGATCGCGGGCGGCCACACCTTCGGCAAGGCGCATGGCGCGCACAAGCCCGAGGAGTGCGTCGGCGTCGATCCCTCGGCCGCCCCGACCGAGGCACAGGGCTTCGGCTGGGCGAACAAATGCGGCAAGGGCCATTCGGAAGACACGGTCAGCAGCGGCCTAGAGGGCGCCTGGTCGGCCAATCCGATCGCCTGGACG
>NZ_JAGMXV010000216.1 GCF_018006725.1 Rhizorhabdus sp. | reverse complement strand
GCCTTCGGCGTGGATATAGCTGATTTCCTTTAGCTTGAGCGCACCTTCGAGCGCGAGCGGATAATCGGTGCCGCGACCCAGATAGAGCACGTCGCGCGCGGTCGCGATCGTGCCGGCCATCGCCTCGATCGTCGAATCATAGGCGAGCGCGCCGTTGATAGCCGCCGGGGCCTCCGACAGATGGCGGACGATGTCCTTCTCTTCGCGCTCGGACAGGCGTCCCTTGGCGCGCGCGAGGTTCGCCGCCAGCGCGGCGAGCACCGCCAGCTGGCAGGTGAAGGCCTTGGTCGAGGCAACGCCGATCTCGGGGCCGGCATGGGTCGGCAGCAGCAGGTCGGCCTCACGCGCCATGGTCGAGGTGGGCACATTGACCACGACCGCGATCTTCTGCCCCTCGGCGCGCGCGTGGCGCAGCGCCGCCAGCGTATCGGCGGTCTCGCCCGACTGGCTGATGAACAGGGCGAGACCGCCTTCCTCCATCACCGGCGCGCGGTAGCGGAACTCCGAGGCCACATCGAGGTCGACGGGCACGCGGGCGAACTGTTCGAACCAATATTTGGCGACCATGCCGGCATAGAAGCTGGTCCCGCAGGCGACGATCGTCACGCGGCGGATCGAACCCAGGTCGAACTCGGGGACGGGCAGAGAGACCTGATCCTCCAGCCGGCGGACATAGGATTTCAGCGTCTGCGCCACGACGATCGGCTGCTCGTAGATTTCCTTGAGCATGAAATGGCGATGATTGCCCTTGTCGATCGTCAGGTTCGACGCGCCCGACAGGACGATCGGCCGGTCGACCGGCTGGTCGTCACGGTCGTAGATCTGGGTCTTCTCGCGCGTGATGACGACCCAGTCGCCCTCGTCGAGATAGCTGATCCGCTGGGTAAGGGGGGCGAGGGCGAGCGCGTCCGACCCCAGATAGGTCTCGCCATTGTCGCCATAGCCGACGACCAGCGGCGAGCCGAGGCGGGCGCCGATCAGCATGTCGGGGTTCTGGCGGAACAGGATCGCCAGCGCGAAGGCGCCGTGCAGCCGCTTGAGGTTGGTCCGGACCGCCTCGGCCGGGTCCATGCCGGCCTCGACGTCGGCCGAGATCAGATGGGCCACTACCTCGGTGTCGGTCTGGCTCTCGAACGTCCGGCCCTTGGCGATGAGTTCGTCGCGCAGCGGCTTAAAATTCTCGATGATGCCATTGTGGACCAGGGCGACTTCGCCGGTGGCGTGCGGATGGGCATTGTCCTGCGTCGGCGCGCCGTGGGTCGCCCAGCGGGTGTGGGCGATGCCGATCAGGCCGGGCAGCGGCTCGGCGTCGAGCTTGCGCGCGAGATTGTCGAGCTTGCCCTCGGCGCGGCGCCGTTCGAGCTGCCCGTCGTGGATAGTGCAGATGCCGGCCGAGTCATAGCCGCGATATTCGAGGCGCCGGAGCCCGGCCACGAGCCGCTCCGAAACGTCTTCCTTGCCCACTATGCCGATAATGCCGCACATCGACCTTAAGCCCCACCAGAGTTCAACCGCGCGTGGCTATGTTCGAGCCACGATGAATGCCGACTTACGAAAGCCTGCGAACTGACGTCAGCCCTTGGCTGCCTTCTTGGCCGCCATGGCTTCCCTGAAACGCGATGCCCAGGCGGGCCGCGCTTCCTGCTGGCCCCGGGCGACCGCCAGCGCGCCGGCCTCGATGTCGCGCGTGATCACCGATCCCGCCGCCACCATCGCGCCGTCGCCGATCGTCACTGGCGCGACCAGCGCGCTGTTCGAGCCGATGAAGGTGCCTTCGCCGATCACCGTGCGATATTTGAGGAAGCCGTCATAATTGCAGGTGATTGTGCCCGCGCCGATGTTCGCCTTCGCGCCGATCTCCGCATCGCCGATATAGGACAGGTGATTGGCCTTGGCGCCCTTGCCGAACCGTGCCTTCTTGACCTCGACGAAATTGCCGATCTTCGCCTGCTCGCCGATGTCGGCGCCGGGGCGGAGCCGGGCATAGGGGCCGATCTCGGCCTCCGCGCGGACATGCGCGCCCTCGATATGGCTGAAGGCGTGGATCGTCACCCGGTCTTCGATCGTGACGCCGGGGCCGAACACCACATTGGGCTCGATCACCACGTCGCGGCCGACCCTGGTGTCATGCGCGAACCAGACCGTCTCGGGCGCGATCAATGTCGCGCCTTCGGCCATGGCCTGCAGGCGCCGCCGCTGCTGCCATTCGCGCTCGACCGCAGCGAGCTCGGCCCGGCTGTTCACGCCCGCGACTTCCCAGGCCTCGGCCTCGATCACCACCGATCGTTCGCCCTGCGCGCGGGCGATGCGGACGATGTCGGGCAGATAATATTCGCCGGCCGCATTGTCGTTGCCGACCTGCGCCAGCAGCGCCCACAGCCGCTCGCCGCGCACCGCCATCAGCCCCGAATTGCACAGGTCGACCGCGCGCTGCTCAGGCGTCGCGTCCTTAAACTCGACCATGTCCTCGATCGTCCCGTCGGACGCGGCGAGGATGCGGCCATAGGCCAGCGGATCGGCCGGACGGAAACCGAGCACGACCGCGACCGGTGCGTCGCCCTCGTTGAGGCGGTCGAGCATGCGGCGCATCGTCGCGGCGGGTACCAGCGGCACGTCGCCGTAGAGGATCAGGATATCGCCCGCGAAGCCGGTAAGGCCCGCTTCGCCCTGCTGCACGGCATGGGCAGTGCCCAGCTGCGGCTCCTGCGTCGCCACGTCGACACCCAGCGGGGCGACGAAGGCCTCGACCTGCTCGCGCCCCGCGCCGGTGACGACCAGCTTGCGCGCAGCCCCCAGCTCATCGACCGCCGCGATCAGATGGCCGAGCATCGGCCGCCCCGCGACCGGGTGCAGGACCTTGTGCAGATCGGACTTCATGCGGGTGCCCTTGCCGGCGGCAAGGATCAGGGCGGCGAACGGACGGTGCGTCATCCGCGACGCTCTGCCACGAAGCGCTTGCCTTTTCCATATGGGGCGGGCGATGGAGCGCGCCATGGCTGCTGATTTTCCCTTCGACGTCGTTGCTTTCGATCTGGACGGCACCCTTGCCGACACCGCGCCCGACCTGACCGCCGCGCTGAACCATGCTCTGGGCGCGCTGGGACGGCCCCCCGTGCCCGCCGAGGATGTGCGCCACATGGTCGGCCATGGCGCGCGCGCGCTGCTCCAGAAGGGGCTCGCCGCCACCGGCGAGATGACCGAGGCGCTGGTCGAGCAGGGCTTCCCGATCTTCATCGACCATTATCTCGACCATATCGCCGACGGGACGACGATCTTTCCGGGGCTGAACGCGGCGCTCGATGCGCTCGCGGGGCGCGGCGTGAAGCTTGCGGTGTGCACCAACAAGGCCGAAAAGCTGGCGCGCCGCTGCATCGACGAACTCGGCTGGGCCGACCGTTTCGACGCGCTGGTGGGCGGCGACACGCTGCCGGTCCGCAAGCCCGACCCGGCGCCGCTGTTCGAGGCGATCGCGCGGTGCGGCGGGGGCAGGGCGGCCTATGTCGGCGACTCGATCACCGACACCGACACCGGCCGCAACGCCAATATCCCGACGGTCGCGGTAAGCTTCGGCTTCTCCGATCGCCCGCCCGAGCAGCTCGATGCGACCGCGCTGATCCACCATTTCGACGATCTCATCCCGACGCTCGAACGGCTGGGGCAGGACGAACAGTGGATGCGCTGCCCGATCTGCGGCTCGGCGCGCTTCGAAGGGGCGGGCTCGAAGCCGCACATCAAATGCGCCGGCTGCGGCTCGAACGTGCGGGCGCGGCTGCTGTGGATGATGCTGGAGCGCGAAGGGCTGCTCCGCCCCGGCCTGCGCGTTCTGCACTTCGCGCCCGAGGCCTGCTTCGCCGGCCGCTTCCGCGAACTATGGGGCGAGGGCTATGACCCGGTCGACTTCGACCCGTCGCTCTTCCCCCATATCCCCGGCATCCGCGCGATGGACCTCGTCGGCGATGCGGCGGCCCTGCCGTCGGGCCATTACGACCTGATCATCCACTCGCACGTGATGGAGCATATCCCCGGCAATGTGACGGCGGTGCTCTACCACCTCCACCGAGCGCTGAAGCCCGAGGGCAGGCAGATCTGCTGCATCCCGATCATCCGCGACGGCCACTCGGCCGAGGACTTGGGGCCCCTCGACCCCGCCGACGCGACCGCGCGCTTCGGCCAGGACGACCATGTCCGCCGCTTCGGCGGGCTGGACGTGCACCAGACCTTGGGCATGATCTTCCGCCTGCCCGAGCGGTATGACCTGACCGCCACGTTCGACGAGCCGACCCTGATCCGCAACAACATCCCGCGCGTGGTGTGGCAGGGCTGGTGCCCGAGCTCGGTGCTGGTGCTCGGCAAGGAGGACTTGCTGCTGCGGGGGGCGTGATCCTGGGGCGTGAAGGGCAAATTGTCGCCCGTTTCCCGGCGGACATTGGAGCCGAACGGATCGAGATGTCTTTGCCAGTCCGGTACGGTCAAGCTCGGCTCGCCGACCCGGCAGATCGCGGATTGCCTGCCGGGCCGCAGCCTTGTCCTGGTTTGCGGGCGCCAGCCTACGCCCGTGCAATGCCCTGCAACGCAGCCGCTGAAAGATCGAACAGCTTCTGTGCGACGATGACGGCAGACGGCGCGTTAGGGGCGGTGGCGTCTGCACCGACATCGTGGGCAAGCGCCGGATTCGCGGTAAACATCGGCCCGCCCACCATGATGCCCACCGCCTGATTGCGGGACTCGCGGCGGATCTGCGCAATCGTCGAGCGCATGCTCTCGAGTTGGCGTTCCGATCCCGCCGTCAGCCCTACGACGGCAAACCATCTGTTCTTGGCGATCTCCGCGATGTCTGCGGACGTTCCCTCGAGCTCGGTCCGGACCTGCCAACCGGCAGCCAGCGGGAACCGCTCCACAATCTTGACCCCGAAGGAGTGCTGGTTTCCCGGCGTCATCGCCATCAGGACATGGCGACGTTCGTCCAGCGCCAACAGGGTATAGGTGTCGTTGAAGATCGACAGCAGCTTCTGCAGCCGCGCGACGCCCAGGGTGACGTCGATGAAATCACATTCGTCGCGGTCCCACATCTCGCCGAGCATGCGCGCGGTAGGCTCGATCAATTCGAGGAACAACATGTCCATCGAAAGCCCACGGTCCCGGAGCACCAGCACATAAGCGGCGGCAGCCTCCAGATCGCTGCCGAGTACGATGTCGGCAAGGCCCGTGATGTCGGCGCTGGTCGGGGCAAGGGCTTCGATAACGAGCTTGACCGGCGGGGCAGCCGGAACAGCCTCGCTATGCAGCTTGAGCAGCCGCGGGACTATCTGGTTCGAGACGATGCGTGCCAGCTTCGCCTGCCGCTCTGCCACGTCTTCGCGGCGATAGAATTCCGGGGCGATATAGTGCGTTTCCAGCCGCTTCAGGCTTTGACCATCGATTGCCGGTCTCGCAAACGGACTGCTCGCCTGCCCCATAGACTCTCTCCGCGCCCCGCCTTGGTGGCGATCGCAATGTCTGAAATCAACACATCGGGCGGCGGGTGTCGATAGCTTAGCTTGACGCTGCACCATTTCCCGTAGGCTCGGGGCGCAGGGACATATCCGGGGTTGTCGGTAACGCGTGCGACAATCCGTTGAAGAGAGTTATGTCGGAAGCGCGGTTCGCCGGGCGTTTTCGGGGTTTCAGGCGCCGGCGCAGGCCATCGCAACGGCCTCCTCCTCGATGCCCATGATCGAGGAGTTTCGAGATGCGGCGGCAGCCTGTCGGGTCGATCTGAGAAACTGCTGGGAGGGCGGCCGTTACGCGCCTTCCGCAAGATATTCCATGGAGAGCAGGACCGTGCTTGTTCGGAAAGGCATGGGTGCGGATCGCATAGCCTGCTCATCCGACTGAGCGCGAAGGCCGGGGCTCATCGTGGTGCTGGCATCTGAGTTATAGCGGACGACATAGGTGCTCAACCAGCGCTGTTTTTCGCGGGGTCGGACGGGAAATAAATGCACTGGCACCGTAATCCGGAGAAACAGAACTTGTTCGCCTTGTTTTTTCATGATCACAATCGTCATAATGTCTCGATCAATCGAACACCCGTTGAGGCTCCGCAAGGGCAACCTCTTGCAGAGCGCCTATCCTATCGTATGGCGCCACCATGGAACAACAAAGTAAAGCTGAGACTACGCAGCCTAAACGCCACCATTACATCCCCATAACCATCTTAGAAAATTTTACCGATGAGGGTGGCTGGCTTCACATTTATCGTCGCCAAAATCCGGATGTAGGCATCCGCCCAAGTCGACCCGATCAATGCTTTTTAGAGGGGCACCTCTATAGTTTAATCAACTCGGACGGCACTCGAGATCCAAAGCTCGAAAAATCTTTCGCTGAACTAGAGGGGAGCGTAGGACCACTTTTAACCCAAGTCCTCGCCGCAGCCAGGCAAGATAGATATCCAGATATCTCTTCTGATCAGATTGAAGAGCTGATGCTGTACTTCTACCTGCAGTGGAAGCGCGTACCTGACGTGCAAAAGGCTGTGACGCCCGACGCTGAAGCATCAGCGATGATGGATCGCCTGCTCGCCGAGTTGCGCCAGCAGTTGCCCGATCGCTCGGCTGAGATTGATGCGCTTGATACTCCCGAAGCGCGACGGCGAACATTG
This sequence comes from Rhizorhabdus sp., assembly GCF_018006725.1. GTDB lineage: Bacteria > Pseudomonadota > Alphaproteobacteria > Sphingomonadales > Sphingomonadaceae > Rhizorhabdus. The sequence continues at coordinate 1,004 of NZ_JAGMXV010000216.1, read as the reverse complement.
CACAACGCTCGTGTCGGCAGTGTGACCACTATAGCTAACGATACGAACTCCGTTATGCGCAGTCGCGGATTTGGCGTGCTACGCATCGGCCTGCCAAACAAGCAGTTTGTAATCGCGAGCCGGCCTATTCTGAAATTGAATCCAGTCGGGCAATCTTACCTCGGAGACCCCATCGTCGAAATGTGGCTTCCGATCGCCCCTGATGTGGCCATTGGGCTATGCGGTCGCAAGGGTGAAAAGATCTTCGGTAAGATCAGCGATCCAGCTTGGGTCCGTGCATTCAATCTCGGCTTGATTGCGCAAAGCACCAGCTTCGCCGGCCCGACCCCTAAGCTTATACACTCCCTGGCAACCGCACGCTAAATCATGTCCAAAATGAACTGTTCGTGCTTGTTGGCCCAGCGAGCCTTGCGAGCGTCATCTAGAGATCTCGTCTCGTATCCTGAAGCACTCACGTGCCTGCCGGATGTGTATATTGAAGACGTCAAGTTTCGTGACAACGGGGGAGCTTGAACCGCGCCGGGTTTGCCGGAGGCTCCAACTCCTGAGAAGGTGGAGCCTGTATAAGCAAGACGACGAACAAATTTGCGCCTGAGGTCCGCGAGCGTGCGGTGCGGATGGTGCTGGATCACGAGGCCGACCATCCCTCTCGCTGGACAGCTATTGTGTCGATCTCTGAGAAGATCGGATTACGGTGACGCTGCGCTCAAATCGGCAAATGCCCAAGCTTCTGGCTAATTCAGAACGCAATGTTGATCCGCCCGCCTCAATGCGGTCGGACTAGTGGTCCTCACACCTGCGTGCCTATTCACGCTCCTCAAAAAACAACTGCACCGCTTCCTTCGGCCGCAGCGTCAGACGGCTCACCGGTTCCGGCCGCGCGATGTGCTCGGGGTAGCGTAGCCGGAACGCGCGGACGATGCTGGCGATGATCAGCATGCCTTCCTGCTGGGCGAAGCCCGCGCCGATGCAGATGCGGGGGCCTTTGCCGAAGGGCATATAGG
>NZ_JAGMXV010000215.1 GCF_018006725.1 Rhizorhabdus sp. | reverse complement strand
AGCGAGCGCTGGTCGAACAGCATGAACAGCAGCTGGTTGGGATATTCGTCGCGCACGGGATCATAGGCGAAATGAACGCGGGTGCGGTCGTTGTAGCAGCGCTTCTCATTGACCACGCGGCGCCCATATTTGTTGAGCAGCAGCATCGAATCGCCGGGTAGGAAGAAGGCGCAGACCCCGAGCTCGCGGTTCTCCAGCGCTTCCTCGAACAGCACCTGCGTCCGCCAGGCGCCGTCGAGCGTGCCCATCGCGGCCCCGGCCGCGCCCGCGATCGAGATGAAGTCTCCAGTCGATCCGGGCATCGCGCAGGAGCCATAGAGCGCGGTCTGGTGCAGTCCCACCAGATCGAGATTATGGGCGTAGCCGCCGGTGCCGAAGATAACCGCCTTGCGTGCACCGATGCGGATGGTCTTGCCATTGGCTTCCGCCTCGACGCCGACAGCGCGGCCGCCGTCCATGACGAGCCGCGTCACGCGGGTTTCCGTCAGGATCGGGACCTTGTGCCGTTCGAGCCAGTCGGTCAGCTGCATGGCGAGGCTGCCCCCGCCCTGACCGCCGGCGCCCGTTGCGGGCTCCAATGCACGGCCGGTCGGAACCTTATTCTCCGGCAGATGGTCCGCATAATCGGGTGCCGGCTCGTCCACCCCCCAAAGGCGGAACTGTTTGAAGCGCGCCGCGTCGACCGCCTGCAGATGATCGATCGCCTCATGGCCATGATCGTAGAAAGCTTCGATCAGGCGATAGTCCGCTTCGGTCAGGCCGAGCGTCGGACTGGTCGGATCGTAGACCTGGGGAAAAGAGAAGCGGCACATATAGGCCATGGCATCGGCCTTCTCATCCCGGATTCCCTGGGCGCGAAGGCCGAAATGGTTGCAGATCCAGACGACTCCGCCCGATTTGCCTGTGGTCCCGCCCAGGAAGGGCATCTTTTCGATCACGATCACCTTGGCCCCGGCGGCAGCGGCCGTCACCGCTGCGCTACACGCGGCGGCGCCGCTGCCGACGCAGACGATGTCGGCCATCTGATCCCAGGCGCGCGCGGGAGCCGCATGGGCCTCTGCCGGGATGGTAGCCGCTGCGGCCGCGAGGCCGGCTCCGGCCAACAGACTTCGCCGGCTCAGTCGGCTGTCGCTGCGGTCGTGGTTGGTCGCCATGCCTTGATCCTCTCGATTTTTCGAAAGGCTTAGACGAGAAGCGCGCCGAACGCCCCTATTTCAAACGATAGTCAGATAAAAACCATGGCCAGTCGGAACCGCCACCTAGCTGATTCGGTAGCATCCCGGCTGCGCGGCGCTCCTGTAGCGTCCCGATGAGAGCAGCGTGCGGCCGAGAAGGCTGCCACAGACTGGAGGGATGGACATGGCAAGGCTCGACGGGAAGACGATCATCATATTGGGCGCTTCGGACGGACGCAGCATGGGCGCGGCCACCGCACGCGTGTTGGCGCGCGAGGGCGCGAACCTGGTTCTGGCCGCGCGGCGCAAGGCCGGCGTCGAGGCGGTCGCGAACGAAGTCGGCGGGATCGCGGTTGCCTGCGACATTACCGACGAGGCGCAGATCGAGGCATTGGCGGCCGCCGCGGTCGAGCGCTACGGCCGGCTCGATGGCGCGATCAATTATGCGGGCGCGGACACGCAGGCCTCGATCCTGGATGTGACCGTCGAGCAGCTTCGCCTGATGTGCGACGTGCATTTCATCGGCACCGCGCTGTTCTTCAAGCATATGGCGCGGCGGATGGAGCATGGCGGATCGCTGGTCACCACCTCCTCGCTGACCGCCGCCGTCGCTCCGCCGGGGCTGTCCGCCTATGCGGGGACGAAGCGCGGCGTGGACCATATGGTTCGCGTCGCGGCCAACGAGTTGGGAGAACGCGGCATTCGCGTCAATTCGGTGATCCCGGGCTTTACCCGGTCGGCGATGACCGAGGATTATTTCGCGCTGCCGACGCTTGAAGGCGCCTTCCTGCGCGAGATCCCGCTGGGCCGTCTCAGCACGGTCGACGACGTCGCCAATGCGGCGCTGTGGCTGCTGTCCGACGAGTCGGCGTCGACGACCGGTCAGGCGATCGACTGCACGGCCGGGCAATCGCTGCGCCGGACGCCGACCAACGAAGAACTGACGCGCTGAGGTGCGAAACTCCGGCGCTTAGCGCCGGGGGGCACCCGACATGTTGCGGATCAGATCGTACCAATGGTCGAGGTCGGCATGGAAGGCCTCGATCAATATGCGCTCGTCCTTGCCGTGCGCGCGCATGTCGTCGGGGTCGACCCGCCACAGTCCGTCCACGCCGTAGGTCGGGATGCCATTGGCCCGCAGCCGCCCGCCGTCGGTCGCGCCCGGCGTCATCTCGGGGATGATCGCGACGCCCGGATGGCGCGCGCGGACAGCCTTTGTATAGGCGCCGACGATCTCATCGGTGAGCGGTGAGGGCTGGGTGCCGTCGCCGAACGCGTTCAGTCGGGTGACCTCGACATCCTTGCCGGCAACCGCCTGCAATTCGGCCTGGACCCGGTCGGCCGAAACGCCGGGAAAGATGCGACAGTTGACGGTCGCGGTCGCTGTCTGCGGCAGGGCGTTCTCGGCATGACCGCCGCTCAGCAGCGTCGCCACGCAGGTCGTCCGGATCATCCCGATCTCGCCGTCGTCCGCGTCGATGCGATCGGCGGCCGCGATGTTGTTCGGGTCCCTGGCGAAGGCACGCATTGCCGCCGCCAGTTCGGGCTGGCGCAGCGGCGCCGAGTTTTCGAGATAGGCCTTGACCGTCTCGTTGAGCATGGGGGCGAAGCGATAGGCCGACAGCCGCCCGAGCGCCCCGGCCAGCGCATAGATCGCATTGTCGGCACGCGGACGCGACGAATGGCCGCCGCGGTTGCGCGCGGTGAAGGTGAAGCTCGCATAGGTCTTTTCGGACGTCTGGAGCCGGAAGCCCAGCGGGCGACCCGCCCGGTCGATCGAGCCGCCGCCGCCATCGGCATTGAGCGCGATCACGGCATTGTGCAGCGAGCGCCATTCGCCGACGATCTTTGCGGCGCCTTCGCCTTCGCTCTCCTCGTCGCCGGTCGCGAAGAGGATGACGTCGCGGTCGAGCTTCACGCCTTCGGCCTTCAGGCGCAGCAGTGCGATCGCCTGGGCGACGAAGCCGCCCTTCATGTCGCTGGTGCCGCGGCCATAATAATAGCCATTCTCGGCGATCAGCTTGAACGGATCTCGCGACCAGTCCTCGGGCCGCGCGTCGACCACGTCCATATGGCCGAGCAGCAGGACCGCGCCGCGCTTCGGCTGGGCCGCGCGGAGGCGGACCATTAGTGCGGCGGTCTGCTTGTAGGGCAGCACGCGCACGTCGACGGCAGGAAAGCCCGCCGCCAGGAATTCACGCGCCAACCGCTCCGCCACCGGCCGCGCCCCGGTCTTTCCATCGACCGAGGGCACGGCCACCGCGTCCGCCAGCAGGCCGTCAGCCCGCGCCCGCCAGTCGGTGACGGGGGCGGCGTAGGCTGTTCCGGCGGCGCAGAGCGCGGCGAGAGCGATCAGCGCGCGCATCGTCAGAAGGCGACCCGAGCGCGGGCGTAGAGGTAGCGCCCGTTGATGCCGATCGGCGACAACACGTCATAAGCGAGGTTGCCCGCGCCATTGATGTCGTCGATCGACCGGTCCGGATAGTTATCGAACAGGTTGTTCGCGCCGATGCTGAAGGTCAGGCCTTCGGCGAAGCTGTACGACACTTCGGTGTCGAGCTGCCATTCCGCGCCGAAGCGCTGGCGCGGGGCGAAGCCGCCGCCGAAGTCGAACACGCGCACGACCGAGCCGTTACGGATGCCGCGCACCGTGGCCGAGATCGGTCCCTGCGCCCAGTCGCCCGATAGGATCAGCTTGTCGCGCGGAGCGGCATTGACGAGGGTGTTGGTCTCTTCGAGGCCGATCAGATTGCCGCTGATGCCGTTGGCGGCGAGCTGGGCCGGCGGCGCATCGACGCTGCGGATGCTGCTCTTGGCGTAGCTGTAGCTGGCGGACAGGCCCAGCCTGGAGACGCCGAGGGTGAAGCGATAGTCCGCCACGGCCTCGATGCCGCGCGTCTTCAGGTCGACCGCATTGGTGAAGAAGTTGATCGCGTCGAAGGTGCCCAGACCGAGTGCCGCCCGCTGCGCGGCGCTCAGACCGCTGAGGTCGAAGCGCTCCGACAGGGTGATGCGGTTGTCGATCAGGATGCGGAAGGCGTCGACCGACAGGTGCAGGCCTTCGAACGGCGAGGCGGTGATGCCGGCCGACAGGTTGAAGCTCTTCTCGGGCTTCAGCTTGGCCGCGCCCAGCGACTGCGCCACCGCGCTGTCGACGGGCAGCGTCGCGACCCGTCGCAGCTGGCCGCCCGCGCCGAAGTTGAGCGAGGTCGCCGAGGCTCCGCGCTGGGCGAGCGCCGGCGCACGGAAGCTGTTCGACACCGATCCGCGCAGTGCGAAGCCTTCGACGAACTCCCAGCGCAGGGCCGCCTTGCCGGCGACGCTGGTGCCCGCGTCCGAATAATGCTCGACGCGGCCGGCGACGTCGGCCGACAGAGTCGGCGCGAGCTTGGTCGACAGTTCGAGATAGGCGGCGACCACGTCGCGGTCGAGCTTGCGCGCATCGTCGGGGGTCAGGCCGGGGCCGGCCTGCGCGCCGGGCTGGAGGCCGAGCGAGGCCGGATCGGCGAGCGGGCCGACCGCATAGGAGGCGGGATCGCCCGCCTTGGAGCGCCAGTTCTCCCGGCGATATTCGCCGCCGAAGGAGACGGTGACGGGGGCAGCGAGGCCCAGCTCATAGTCGCGCGACAGGTCGAGATTGGCGACCAGCTGGTCGGAGCGGACCCGCGACAGCAGGAAGGCATTGGGGCTCGCCGCGCCGAGCGAATAATTGACGGAGTCGCGCAGACGGTAGCTGATCCAGTTGCGGCCATAGGTCAGGCTGGCATCGGCGCGCCAGTCGCCGAGGTCGCCCTTGAGGCCAGCGGTGACCGAGATGTCGCGGTTGCGCACGACGCTCTTCGGACGGAAGCCGCCGGTGCCGTTCGGCTGGGCCGGGGGCAGATAGTCATTGCCATTGCCGTCGACGATGACCGGCCAGCGGAAGAAATTGGCGCCGACCGATTTCCGGGCATGCGCGACGCCGAAGCTGTAGAAGGTCAGGTCGCCGCCCGCCGGGGTCTCGGCATTGTACCAGAGGTGGCCGCTGTCGACGCGCGGATCGCCCACCTTGAACAGGCGCTTGCCGAAGAACTGGTCGTTGCGCGGATCGGTATAGCTGCCGTTCGACAGGAACTGGCCGCCCTGGTCGAAGCCGGCGCGGTTGGTGCCCTGCTGGTGGATATAGTCGCCGCCGACGGTCAGGAAGCCGCCGTCGCCGAGCTTGGTGCCGAACTTCAGCGCGCCCGAGATATTGCGTCCGTCGTCGATCGTCTTGCCCACTGCGCGCGGCTTGGTGACGTTCAGGCCATAGGTCATGTCGGCGACGAAGCCATGGTCCATCCGGTCGAGGCCGATGTTGATCACGCCGGCGACCGCGTCCGAACCATATTGGGCGGCCGCGCCGTCGCGCAGCACTTCGAGCCGACCGACGCCATTGATCGGCAGGGTGTTCAGGTCGACCGGCGCGGTGCCCTTGCCGACCTTGGTGTCGAGCGCCGGGGTCGAGGTGTTGTGGTAGCGCTTGCCGTTGACGAGGACGAGCACCTGGTCGGGCGACAGGCCGCGCAGCTGGGCGGCGCGCACCGTGTCGCCGACGCCCGAATTGGACTGGCGCGGGAAGTTGAAGGCGGGGACGAGGGTGCCGATCGACTGGGCCAGTTCGCCCGTGGCACCCGCCTGGCGGATCGCGTCGCCGCGGATCACGTCGACCGGCACCGGGCTGTCGAGCACGGTGCGGTTCGGCGCGCGGCTGCCGATGACGGTGATCTCGGGGTCGCCCGAGCTGTCGGCGGCTTGCGCCATTGCGGTGCCGCTGCCGAGGAGAAAGGCCCCGGTCGCGATGCCGGCGAGAAGACGGTGATCGATCTTGCGCATGGTTATAGTTCCCTGAAACGCCTGTCTTTTATGGTGCCCGCTATAGCCGATGGCGCGCACGGGTTTAGACAAGAATGCTATTCCGGTCGTAACAATTTCTTCCAGATCGGTTAGGAAAGCCAGAAAAGGGACGACAAGCGGCGCCCGACGCGGCAGAGGGTCGGCCTCGGAAAAACGGGTACGGACAGGATAGAGTGCGGCGCGTCATCGGTCCCTGGCAGGCTTCCTCAGTCGTCGTCGGCATGGTCGTCGGGGCAGGCATATTCCGCTCGGCGTCGGTCGTCGGCGCGACGCTCGGTTCCCCGCTGGCCATCTATGCCGCCTGGGCGCTGGGCGGGGTCGTCGCGCTGATCGGCGCTCTCTGCTATGCCGAACTGAGCGCGGCCTTTCCGCATCCCGGCGGCGACTATCGCTTCCTGAAGCAGGCCTATGGGCAGACCGTCGCCTTTCTGTTCGCCTGGTCGCGCTTCACGGTGATCTTCACCGCCTCTGCGGCAATGCTGGCTTTTGTCGGTACCGACTATCTCAACGAGCTGTGGCCGATGGACCGGCTGACGCGCGCGATCCTCGCGGCGGTGATGGTCGTGGCGCTGGCGGCGATCAATCTGCGCGGCCTGAAGACGAGCGCGCGCAGCGAAGTGGCGTTCGTCGCGCTCGATGTGGTCGCGCTGCTGGCGCTCGGCGGAGCAGCGGTGTGGATGATCGTGCAGGGCGGAGTGCCGGTCGATGGCGCGGTGCCGCCGGTCGATCCCGTCGGCGGGTTCGGCGTGGCGATGGTCTATGTCATGCTCGCTTATGGCGGTTTCAACGACGCCTCCACCCTGTCGGCCGAAGTCCGGCGCCCACGCGACATCACCCGCGCGATGATCGGGGGGATGGGCGCGGTGACGCTGCTTTACCTCGTCGCCAACTGGGCCTATGTCAGCGTCCTCGGCCCCGCCGGCCTCGCGCGCAGCGACGCGCCGGCGGCCGCCGTGATGCAGGCCGTGTTCGGTCAGGTCGGGCGCACGGCAATGGTCGTCGCGGTCGGCGTCGCCGCCATCGCGATCCTCAACGCGCTGCTGATCGTCGGCGGGCGCACCCTCTATGCCGCTGCCGCCGACCTGCCGGGGCTGGAGCGATTGGCGACCTGGGACGAGCAGCGCGGCGTACCACGAGCCGCCATATTGCTGCAGACCGCCATCACCCTGTTGCTGATCGTCTGGGGCGCGCTGACCCCTGCAGGCTTCGCGACGATGGTCGACTATATGTCGCCGGTCTACTGGCTGTTCCTGACACTGAGCGGGCTGGCGCTGCCCCTGCTGCGCCGCAAATGCCCCGACGCCGAGCGACCCTATCGCGTGCCGTTCGGCCCGCTGCTGCCGCTGATCTTCTCGGGCATGTCGATCTACATCCTTTGGGCGAGCATCGACTATGTCGGCTGGATCGGTACCGCGATCAGCTTCGGGACGCTGTTGGCAGGTCTGATCGCGCGGTGGGCGCTTGGCTTGTTCGCGGGGCGGACCGCCGCCTAGTGGCGGTGCCAAGGATTCCGGTATTCGGTCGCAGGAATATCGGCAGCGGGAGAAGGCCCCGACCGATGTGCGAGGGCAAAAGCCAGCGGATAGGCTGGTCTGTGTAACGG
>NZ_JAGMXV010000214.1 GCF_018006725.1 Rhizorhabdus sp. | reverse complement strand
GCGGATAGACGGTGAACTCCACCCATCCGCGCGCCCGCGCCAGATTGCGTTCGAGCAGTATGTTGAGCAGATGATGGCCCGGATAGCCCTCGTGGCAGCCGAGATCGACGGCGCGGTCGATGCGTACGGGCAGATCGGTGTTGACCTGGATCAAGCTGTGCGCGTCGCCCTTGTACCAGTTATAGCCCGACCAGCTCTTGCCTTTGACCAGTTCGAGCTCGAAGCGCTCCTGCTGCGGCATCGTGATATGGGCGGCGCTGCGGGCACGGCATTCTGCGATCGACGCGCGCATGACCGGTTCGAGGCGGTCGGCGGGAATGACGAAGCGGTTTTGCCAGGCATCGACGCGCTGCCACAGCGGACCATCTCCCGGCACCATCGCGGCGACCTTGGCGACGATCGGATCGTAGGCGGACAGAGGCTTCAGCGTGGGACGGATGCCGAACAGGCCCTGCGCCTCGTCCGCAAAGGCGAACTTTTCACCGGCCATCATCGCCAGCCGGGTTTCGGCTGCCTTGAGCTGGGCGAGCAGGAAGCTGCGCCGCTGACGATCTTCCGGCGAGAGACGATCAGGGGCGATCGCCGTCAGGTCTTTCGAGAGGCGCGAGGCTTCGGTACGCAGATCGGAGACGGCGCGCGGCTTGGCCTTGGCCTCTTTTGCCCAGTCGTCCGGGCCGTAATAAGCGTCGACGTAGCCGGGCTCCCGCTCACCTGCTTCCAGCGACAGGTGGACATAGGCTTCGGCAATCCCGTCGAGCGGGGAGGGCGCGCGCTTGGCGCCGACGGCCAGCATCATCGCAGCCGCGAGCAGCAATATCCGCATCTGCACTCTCCTCTCGTTGGCCGGCAGTCCGGCGTTCATCGTCGCCGGGGCACGGTCAGCGCGTCAGGACGCCGTGGGCCTTCTTGCCCGCCGACACTTTCACGCCCGCATCGCCCACCGTCACCATGGCGGTTTCGTCCGACACCTTCTCGCCGTCGATACGGGCACCGCCGCCCTTGATCATGCGCCGCGCCTCGCCCTTCGACGCGACCAGTCCGAGGCCGACCAACGCGTCGACCAGCGCGATGCTGCCCTCCGGAACGGCGAAGGTCGGCAGGTCGCCGCCCGCCTGTCCCTCCTCAAAGGTCCGGCGCGCGGTCTCGGCAGCCGCAGCGGCAGCCTCCGCTCCCCGGCACATGGTGGTGGCCTCATTGGCAAGGACGATCTTGGCGTGGTTGATCTCCTGGCCTTCGAGCGCTTCCAGCCGGGCGATCTCGTCGAGCGGCAGATCGGTGAACAGGCGCAGGAAGCGGCCGACATCCTTGTCGTGCGTGTTGCGCCAGAACTGCCAGTAATCATATGCGGGCAGCGCATCTTCGTTGAGCCACACCGCGCCCGACATGGTCTTGCCCATCTTGCCGCCATCGGCGGTCGTGATCAGCGGCGTGGTCACGCCATAGACTTCCTGGCCCAGCATCCGGCGCGACAGTTCGATGCCGTTGACGATGTTGCCCCACTGGTCCGATCCACCCATCTGCAGCCGGCAGCTGCGGCGGCGGGCCAGTTCCATGAAGTCATAGGCCTGCAGGATCATGTAGTTGAATTCGAGGAAGCTCAGCGACTGCTCGCGGTCGAGACGCAGTTTCACCGAGTCGAAGCTCAGCATCCGGTTGATCGAGAAATGCTGGCCCACCTCGCGCAGGAAGGGGATATATTCCAGCTTGTCGAGCCAGTCGGCATTGTCGACCATCACCGCATCGGTCGGGCCGTCGCCGAAGGTCAGGAAGCGTTCGAAGATGCGTTTGATCGAGGCAACATTCTGCGCGATCAGGTCGGTCGTCAGCAGCTTGCGCGCTTCATCCTTGAAACTCGGGTCGCCGATCTTCCCCGTGCCGCCGCCCATCAGGACGATCGGCTTGTGGCCGCTCTGCTGCATCCGGCGGAGCAGCATGATCTGCACGAGGCTGCCGACGTGGAGCGACGGCGCGGTCGGGTCGAAGCCGATATAGCCGGGCACGATCCCGCCCACGGCGAGGCTGTCGAGCCCCTGCGCGTCGGTGATCTGGTGGATATATCCCCGCTCGTCGAGCAGGCGCAGCAGGTCGGAACGATATTCGGTCATGATGCCCGCGCCGTTAGCATGGCGACGGCCAAGCGTCATGTGCTTCCTGCGCTTGAGGGCGGCAGGCTTGCGCCATCCCGGGATAGCAGCGAAAGAGACGCGATGGAGACCATGCTGGCCATTGGGCTGATGTCGGGCACCTCGCTCGATGGAATCGACGCCGCGCTGATCGAGACGGATGGCGCGGGCCATATTCGCCCGGTCGCCTTCCACGCACTGCCCTATCCGCGCCATGTCCGCGAGCAACTGCGCGAGGCTGCGGCGCTGGCGATGAGCTTCGATGCACCGCGCGGTAACGCCGCGATCGAGGCGGCAGAACAGATGCTGACGCGGCGTCACATCGACGCCGTCCGCCAGTTGCTCGCCAAGGCCGGCGTGTCGGCGGAAGCCGTCGACGTGATCGGCTTTCATGGCCAGACGATTGCACACCGCCCCGATCGCGGCTGGACGTGGCAGATCGGCGACGGCGCCGCCATGGCCAGCGCCCTCGGCATTCGCGTGGTCAACGACTTGCGTTCCGCCGATGTCGCGGCGGGCGGGCAGGGCGCGCCGTTATTGCCGGTCTATCATCGTGCTCTGACGAGCGGCCTGCCCGGTCCGGTCGCGGTGCTCAACCTCGGCGGTGTCGGCAACATCACCTGGCTGGGGCAGGGGGCTGAGGATCTGGTCGCTTTCGACACAGGCCCGGCCAACGGGCTGATCGACGACTGGATGCTGGCGGAGACAGGATCGCCTTTCGACGCGCATGGTGCCTTTGCCGCGCGCGGGACGGTCGACCGGACGGTGCTCGACACCATGCTCGACAACCCCTGGTTCGATGCGCCGCCGCCGAAATCGCTCGATCGGGCCGATTTCACCATCCAGCCGGCGCGCGGCCTGTCTGCCGCTGATGGCGCCGCGACGCTGACGGCGTTCACTGCCGAGACGGTTGCCTTGTCGCTGCGCCACCTGCCGGGCCGACCGCTGCGGCTGGTCGTGGCGGGCGGCGGGCGACATAATCCGACGCTGATGTCGATGATCGGCGCTGCGACCGGGATCATCCCCGAGCCGATCGAGGCGCTCGGATGGAATGGCGATGCGACCGAAGCGGAAGGCTTCGCCTATATGGCAGTGCGGGCGCTGCGTGACGAACCCATCAGCTTTCCGGGGACGACGGGCGTTCCCCAGCCGATGACCGGCGGCGTCGTCCATCTGCCCTGATCGGTCAGAGAGGCCACGTCCAGATGATCAGCGGCGTGCCGACGAGTACGACCAGCAACGACAATGGCGCCCCCAGCCGTGCATAGTCACCGAACTTGTACCCCCCCGGTCCCAGCACCAGCGTATTGCACTGGTGCCCGATCGGGGTGAGGAAGTCGCAGCCGGCCCCGACCGCCGTCGCGATCAGGAAGGCCTCAGGCCGATAGCCGAGGTCATGCGCGAACACCGCCGCGATCGGTGCCATGACGAGGACGGTTGCCGCATTGTTGAGGAAGGGCGTCACCGCCATCGCGACGACCAGGATCAGCGCGACCGCACCCCAGGCGGGCAGCGCGCTGCCGAATTGCGCCAGACCCGTCGCTATGACATCCGACGCGCCGGTGGTCCGCAGCGAATCGCTGACCGGGATGAGCGCGCCGAGCATCACAAGGATCGGCCACTCGACCGCCTGATAGGCTTCGCGTGGCGGTAGCGCGCCTGTCGCCATGACGATGCCGGCGGCGGCGAAGAAGGCGACTGCGACAGGGATCAGGCCGGTCGCGGTGGCAGCCATGGCGATCGCCAGCACGATCAGCGGCAACCAGCTGCGCCCGCTGCTGCCGAGGCGGAGTGCGCGTTCGGCGAGGGGGAGCACGCCAAGATCGCGGAGCCGGTCGGGCAGCAGGCCGAGCGGTCCCTGGAGGACGACCACATCGCCGGGATTGAGCCGGGTCTGACCGAGTTCGCGGGTGAGCCGCTCACCCGACCTCGACAACGCGATGAGGTTGACGCCGTAGCGCTCCTGCAGACGCAAGCGTCCTGCGGTCTGCCCCTCCAGCACCGAACTGGCGCCGATCACGCCCTCGATGACGCCGATCTCGTCGCCTTCGCTGCCTTCCGGCAACTCGCGCTGCTCGCCTTCCAGAGCGAGTTGATCGCGGGCGATGACACGCTCGAGCGCGTCGGGTTCGCCGGCCAGGATGAGCGTATCGTCCTCATACAGCGTCAGATCGAGTGAGGGCACCGTCCTGACGCGCGCGCGGAGCAACCCCGTCACGCTGACCTCGCGCTCGTGACGCGTGACGAACTCGCGCACCGTTTCCCCGATTGCGGGAGACCCTTCCGCGATCGTCACCTCGGTGACATATCTGGAGATGTCGAGCGCTTCTCCCAGCGTCGCGGTCGCCCGCCGCTCGCGGGGCAACAGCCGATAGCCGAAGCGGAGAAAGAGCAGGCCGACGACGAGCAGCCCGAGCCCGGTCGGCAGATAGTCGAACATGCCGAAAGGCTGCCCGGTCATCTCCTGGCGCACCCGGCTGACGATGATGTTGGGCGACGTGCCGACGAGGGTCATCAGCCCGCCCAGCAGGGACGCAAAGGCCATCGGCATTAGGAAGACCGACGGGCTCGTTTCGTTTTTCTTCGCCATCTGGAAGGCCGCTGGCATCAGCATCGCCAGCGCGCCGACATTCTTGACCAGCGCAGAGGCCACGCCGACCGTCGCGGTGAGAACAACGAGTTGCGAGCGGATCCGCTTCACATAGCGCGAGACGAAACCCAGGGCTCGTTCGATCAGTCCGGACCGCTGCATCGCCGCCGACAGAACCAGTGCGGATCCGACGATGATGACGATGTCGTCCGAAAAGCCGCTGAACGCATCCTCCGGCTTGACGATGCCGACGGCGAGCGCCGCGAGGAGCGCGAGGATGGCGGTGACGTCATAACGGAAGCGGCCCCAGATGAACAGGATCATCATGCCGACGAGCGTGCCGATGGACAGCCATTGTGGGGTGGTCATGCCGGGTTCCTGATGGTTCTCGCTTCGGCCGCGCCGATGGCTGGGTTCGCGCTTGTCATTTTATTTTCTGCCCCCTGTTCGGCGATATCGGGGATGCAACGCGCGATCGCCTCGTTGGTGGCGCGAAACGGACGGGCTGCGAGACGAAATTTCTTTCCAGCCATGTTAGGGTTGCAACCAAAGGGCGGCTGTGGCGCTGGAGAGCGATGGATTTCTTCCTTCTTTCAAGTTTGGCTGATGCCGCGATCCAGCAGGCCCTGCTGGCAATGCTGGTTTCGATCGCCGCCTTCGGCCTTGGCCAGATGGTGTCCCGCAAGCTGGGGCCGGCGCTGGTCCGCTGGTGGAAGGCGCATGGACCGGGCAAGGGGGAACTGCCGGTCAGACCGATCTGCACCGTCTTGCGGCTCTCGGTCGCGCTTCTGATCCTGATGGTCGCGACCGCGATCGGTTTCGAGGAGCTGTCCGCGCAGATCATCCTGGCCGTTGCGACAGGCGTGGCCGTCGGCCTTCTCGTGCACCGCTTTGCCCGCAGTGCCGGAACCGGCCGCGTCATCGCCACCCTGCTGGGCCTGGTCGCCTTCGTTGCCGCGATCGCCGGCGTCCTCCGCGGCTTCGCACCGCTGCTCGAAGGGCTGAACGCGGCAGGGTTCAGTGTCGGTTCGCGCCGCGTCACCTTGCTCGGCGTCCTCAACGGATTGCTGGTCGTCGCCCTTTTGTTCATCGGGACGCGACTGGCGATCCGGCTCATCGGCCGCTCGATCGACCAGGCCGGTGGACTGGACCGCTATCAGCGCGTGCTGATCCAGAAGCTGGTCGCGGCGGCCTTTGTCGTCGTCGCGATCCTGATGGGCATCGACCTGCTCGGCATCGACCTGACCGCGCTCGCGGTCTTTTCGGGTGCCTTCGGTCTCGCCGTCGGCTTCGGCTTGCAGAAGACCTTCGGTAACATGCTGTCGGGGCTGATCCTGCTGATGGACCGGTCGATCAAGCCGGGCGACGTGATCGTGGTTGGCGACAGCTTCGGCTGGGTGAACAAGATCGGCGTCCGTGCGGTCTCGGTCATCACCCGCGACGGCAAGGAGCATCTCATCCCCAATGAGCTGCTGATGACGGAGCGTGTCGAGAACTGGTCCTTCTCAAGCCGCGACGTTCGCATTCGCATTGCGCTGACGCTGCCCTATGCGACCGACCTCGATCTCGCCGAGCAACTTATGATCCAGGCGGCGACCGAATCCCCCCGCGTATTGGCGGTGCCGGGCCCCAATGTCTGGCTCCGCAGCTTCGGCGAGCGCGGCTTCGATTACGACATCCTCGTCTGGATCCGGGATCCGGAGCAGGGGGTTGGCAATGTCCAGTCGGACATCCTCCGGCGGCTGTGGAGGCTGCTGCAGGAGAATGCGATCAGCATTCCGCTGCCCCAGCGCGAGGTGCACCTGCATGCACGGTCAGAGGGTGGCAACGCGCCGAGGAGATAGCCTGGGCCTATTTCTTGCGCGCGAGACTCCGCATCGCGTCTTCCAGTCCAGTCAGCGTCAGCGGGAACATGCGGTTGTCCATTAGCTCGCGCATCATCCGGGTCGATTGGCTGTGCATCCAATAGGCCTCGGGGACCGGGTTCAGCCACACTGACGACGAGTAGACGTTGAGCATCCGCTGCATCCAGACGGCGCCCGCTTCCTCGTTGAAATGCTCGACCGAGCCGCCCGGCTGGCTGATCTCATAGGGGCTCATCGACGCATCGCCGACCAGCACCAGCTTATAGTCATGCCCATATTTGTGGAGCACGTCCCAGGTCGGGGTCCGCTCCTGGAAGCGGCGCCGATTATCCTTCCACACGCCTTCGTAGATGCAATTGTGGAAATAGAAGAATTCGAGATGTTTGAACTCCGCCGTCGCGGCGGAGAACAGCTCTTCGCAGATCTTGATGTGCGGATCCATCGATCCGCCAATGTCCAGGAACAGCAGCAGCTTGACCGCATTGCGCCGCTCGGGACGCATCTGGATGTCGAGGAAGCCGCGTCGGGCGGTGCCGTCGATCGTGCCGTCGAGGTCCAGTTCGTCGGCCGCCCCTTCGCGCGCGAAGCGGCGCAGGCGGCGGAGCGCGACCTTGATGTTGCGCGTGCCCAGTTCGACGTCGTTGTCGAGATTCTTGAACTCGCGCTTGTCCCACACCTTGATCGCGCGCTTGTGGAGGCTCTGGCCGCCGATGCGGATGCCTTCGGGGTTATAGCCCGAATTGCCATAGGGCGAGGTGCCGCCGGTGCCGATCCACTTGTTGCCGCCGTGGTGCTCGCCTTTCTGCTCCTCGAGCCGCTGCTTGAGCGTCTCCATGATCTCTTCCCAGGAGCCTAGCGCTTCGATCTCGGCCACCTGTTCGGGGGTCAGGAATTTCTCGGCGACCGCGCGCAGCCAGTCCTCGGGAATCTCCTGCCCTTCGCCGGCGCTGTCGAGAATGCCGCGGAAGACCCGGCCGAATACGCGGTCGAAGCGATCGAGCAGCCCTTCGTCCTTCACATAGGTCGCGCGGGCGAGATAATAGAATTCCTCAGGGCTCCAGCCGATGACGTCGCGGTCCATCGCCTCGAGC
>NZ_JAGMXV010000213.1 GCF_018006725.1 Rhizorhabdus sp. | reverse complement strand
GGATAGACGAGTAGCAGGTGTAGCCCTGCTTACCCATGGTCAGCTTCTTGATATAATTATTGAAGGCGTCGGTCGCCTTCTGGTTATAGCCGCTGTAGCGTGTGCCATAAGCGAGCGAGTTCTTTACGTCCTCGCCGCGAAGCGGCGTCGAAGGCGGCTGGTAGCTGTTCTTCGTGTTGGGATTGACCACGGTGCCGTCGTCCCTGATCCACTTGCCCGACTGGCTGCTCTGCGGGACGGGGATCGAGCAGGTGATGCCGGATACGGCGGCTTGCGCCAGCCCGGCGCCGGGCCGGACGGTGAAGACGGCCGCCGCGCCGAGCGCTCCCAGGCGCAGCATCGACCGACGCGTCGCCAGATCCTGGTCCTCCACGCCGCCGTCGACGGGGTTCGACTGGGTTTCGGGCCGTTCGTCTTCGCTACGCATTACCATTCCCCAACGCTGGTCGTCCGGTCTTACCGGCATTGCCCTCGGCTTGCGAGAATCTTTATGTCAATTTCGGTTACGTCCGGCTCTGGCTTTTATGTCCGATAGATTTCACATTCGCCGGGTAGATGGAATCGGATGAAGCATGAAGCCCTGCCGGACGCTGGCCAGGAAGCGCATATGACGGGTCGTAGAGGCGCACGGGTTGCGATTGCGCTCGTCGTCGTCGCGCTTGGCGGGTGGCTGTTGTCGGCACCGCTCGTTTCTGCGCTGGTCATGGGGCTGATCGCGGCGTTCCTGACCTGGGTTTCGTCCTCGCCGGCCTCGGAAGCGCCGACCTTGCTGTCCCCTCCACCAGTCCAGATCATCGACCGGACGCAGGAGGTAATCGACGCGGTCGACGATGCGCTCCTGATCGTCGAGCGCCAGCGGATAACCCATGCGAACCAGGCTGCGCGTCGCTTGTTCGGCAGCGAGCGGGTGCAGGGCGACTTCCGCCTGGCCATCCGCCACCCGACCGCTGCCGAACTGATCGTCGCCGATCGCGAGACCGAAGCGCCGGTGGAGATCGCAGGCCTCGTCGAGGCTGACCGGCGCTGGGCGATGAGCGTGCGGCGGATCAGCGAAGGCGCCAAGCTGGTCACCTTGCGTGACCGGACCGACAGCTGGATCGCCGAACGGATGCGCGTCGATTTCGTCGCCAATGCCAGCCACGAGCTGCGCACCCCACTCGCGACCATCCTCGGCTTCGTCGAGACGCTGATGGAGGGCGGGGCCGGCGACGATCCGGCGGTGCGGCAGCGTTTCCTGGGCATCATGATGGGCGAGGCCAAGCGGATGCAGCAGCTGGTCGACGATCTCATCTCGTTGTCGCGGATCGAGGCGGACCGTTTCTCGATTCCGCAGACCCCGCTGCGCCTGGGGGCCGTCATAGACGAGGTGGTCGGCGTCATCCGATCGGGCCTTCGCGACGATCCCGACCGGATCAAGATAGAGGCGGTTCCCTGCGCCGAGGTGCGCGCCGACCGCGTCCAGATCGGGCAGGTACTCCATAATCTGATCGGCAATGCGCTCAAATATGGCAGGCCCGGCGGCACGATCCGCGTGTCGCTCGACATGGTGCAGGGCAAAGTGCGGCTGCGCGTCGCCGACGAAGGCGAAGGGATCGCGCCCGAACATCTGCCGCGCCTGACCGAACGCTTCTACCGGGTCGATTCCGGAAGGAGCCGATCGATCGGGGGAACCGGCCTCGGTCTCGCGATCGTCAAGCATATCGTGGAGCGTCACCGGGCCACGCTCGACATCGCGTCGCAGCTCGGGGTCGGGACCACCGTCACTGTCACATTTCCCGCTATTGTCGACGGTTCATTGTCATCATAGTGCAACACGATACCCCCATAGGCCGCGCCATTGCGGCGCCGGCGAACGGGTCCGGAGGGATGTAAAACGATGGTTACCGGACATACGGTCAAGGCGTTCGACGAAGATCTCGGCCAGCTGCGCGCGCTGATCTCGGAAATGGGCGGCCGCGCCGAAGCAGCGATCACCGGAGCGCTCGAGGCGCTGGTCAACCGCGATCTCGATAGCGCCGCGCGCATAGTCGAGGGCGACCAGAGGATCGACGAGCTGGAGGCCGAGGTCGAGCGTCGGGTCGTCCGTCTGATCGCTCTGCGCGCGCCGATGGCCGATGACCTTCGCGAAGTTCTCGCCGCGCTCAAGATTGCCGGCGTGGTCGAGCGCATGGGCGACTATGCCAAGAACATCGCCAAGCGGGTCGCCGTGCTGCAGGACGCGCGCGGCATGGATGCGATGTCGGTGCTGCCGGCGATGGGCCGCGTGGCGGCCGAAATGGTCCGCAACGTGCTCGATGCCTTCGTGCTGCGCGACGCCGAGGCGGCGGTCGCCGTGTCCGAACGCGATCGCGCCGTCGACGATTTCTACAACAGCCTGTTCCGCACGCTGCTGACCTACATGATGGAAAACCCGCACAATATCACGGCGTCGACGCATCTGCTGTTCATCGCCAAGAATATCGAGCGGATCGGCGATCACGCGACCAACGTTGCGGAAATGGTCTATTTTGCTGCCACCGGGCGGCAGATGGCGGAGCGGACGAAGGGCGAAGATCCCCTTCTTGGAGACGGTTGATGACACGCGCTCGGGTATTGCTGGTTGAAGACGATGCGGCACTGGCCGAACTGGTAAGCTGGCACCTCGAGCGCGAGGATTTCGAAGTCGAACGCACCGCCGACGGCGAGGAGGCAATCCTCCTTGCGCGCGAGAATCCGCCGGATCTCGTCCTGCTCGACTGGATGATCGAGGGCGTCTCGGGCATCGAGGTGTGCCGCCAGCTGCGCCGCATGGGCGACACCGCCAATGTACCGATCATCATGCTCACCGCGCGCGGCGAGGAAGAGGATCGCGTACGCGGCCTGGAAACTGGCGCCGACGATTATGTCACCAAGCCGTTCAGCCCTCGCGAGCTGGTTGCCCGCGTCGGCGCGGTGCTGCGTCGCGTGCGGCCTGCGCTTGCTGGCGAGCGGCTGGCCTATGCCGATATCGAGATGGACACCGCCAGCCACCGCGTCCGGCGCGGCGGGGCGGCGATCAGCCTGGGGCCGACCGAGTTCCGCCTGCTCAAGCACTTCCTCGAGCATC
Source organism: Rhizorhabdus sp. (assembly GCF_018006725.1). GTDB lineage: Bacteria > Pseudomonadota > Alphaproteobacteria > Sphingomonadales > Sphingomonadaceae > Rhizorhabdus. The sequence goes on along the minus strand of NZ_JAGMXV010000213.1, from coordinate 4,673 downwards.
CGGGCCGCGTCTTTTCGCGCGAGCGGTTGCTGGACTCGGTCTGGGGCCGCGACAGCGACATCGAGCCGCGGACGGTCGACGTGCACATCCGGCGGCTGCGAAAGGCGATCAACGTTGCCGACGCACCCGATCTGATCCGGACGGTGCGGTCGGCGGGCTACGCCCTCGACAGCGAAGGCCTGGCCTGATCCTGACTGTATTGCATAGGTAATACGGCTGGTCTATCCTGCGGCTCTTAGCCACAGGAGATGGCCGCGTGTATAGTGAGAGCGATATCGATGCCGCCGTGGCTGCAGGAGCGCTGACGCCGCAGGCGGCCGAGGCATTCCGGACCCATGTCGCGGAGATGCGCGCGGCGCCCGCGGTGGATCAGGAGAGCTTCCGCTTCCTGACCGGCTTCAACGACATCTTCGTGTCGATCGCCGCCGTCCTGATGCTGGTGGCGCTGGGCTGGCTGGGCAATTCGGTCCGCCTGCTGGCACAGCCCGATGCGCCGTCGCCGCTCGCAGGTCTGGCGGTGGCCGCCGGCGGCTGGGGTCTCGCCGAATATTTCACCCGCCAGCGGCGCATGGCCTTGCCGAGCATTTTGCTGCTGCTCGCCTTCACCGGGGGGCTTGGCGTCGGCACGATGATGCTGTTGTCGGCGCTGCTCGGGGTGGTGCCGGAGGGCAACGACCGGGCCATGGCGCTGTTGATCGCGGCCGCTGCTGCGGTAACGGCGGGAGGCGTGTGGCTGCACTGGCGCCGCTTCCAGGTACCGATCACGATCGCGGCCGGGGCTGCCACGCTGGCTGCCTTGTCGATCGGGCTGATATTGGCTGCGGTCCCGCCGGTGATCGACTATCTCTCTCCGCTGATCTTCCTGGCCGGGATCGCGGTCTTTGCGCTCGCGATGCGCTGGGACATGAGCGACCGTACGCGGACGACGCGCCGCTCGGACGTGGCGTTTTGGCTCCATCTTCTGGCTGCGCCGATGTTGGTGCATCCGATCTTCTCGGCCTTCGGCCCGCGCACGGAGTTGGGCGCGCCGGTCGTGATCGCGCTCTACATCCTGCTCGGCTTCGTCGCGTTGGCGATCGACCGTCGCGCGCTGATGGTTTCGGCGCTGGCCTATGTCCTCTATGCGATCGGTCATCTGATCGATCAGGGCGGCGGTAAAGGCGGCAGTTTCGGGATCACCGCGCTGGTGATCGGATCGGCGCTGCTGCTGCTATCGGCCTTCTGGACCGTGGCGCGGGCCTGGGTGGTGGATCGGTTACCGGAGAGGATGGCCGATCGCCTGCCGATGATCGATCGGCGCGCGGTCGCCTGATTGCCTCAGTCGTCGACCAGCTTCATCAGGCGGCGTTCGACGGGCGCCAGAACTGGCCCCAGTTCCTGCCCGCGCTTCAGCACGGCGCCGCCTTCACCGATCAGGGCCCACATGCCCTGCCGGTTGCGCAGGGCAGGGCGCTTCTCGATCCGATATTCGGGTCGCTCGGCCGCGCGGCGAAAGGCGGCGAAGCAGGCGGCTTCCTTGCCCAGGTCGATCGCATAATCCTTCCACAGCCCGGCTGCGACCATGCGGCCGTAGAGGTCGAGGATGCGCATCAATTCGGTGCGGTCGAAGCCGACCTGGAGCGGCTTGCCGGGAAAGGGGGCGACGGTGCCCATCAGGCCCGTTCGCGATCCTCGTCCAGTTTCGCCCGCGCCGCGTCACGCTCCTCGATCACCTGGCTGATGCGGCCGCGCAGCGTTTCGAGTTCGCAGCGCAGTATCTCGAGCTGCTGCGTCTGTGGATCGAAGCGCTCGCTGCAGGCGGTGCCATAAGGCACGAAGCCCTTCTGATATTCGCGGGCGTCGACCAGCATCGGACGGGCCGGGATGCCCACGACGACCTGGCCCTCGGCGACATCCTTGGTCACGACCGCATTGGCGCCGACACGGGCGCGCGGGCCGATCAGGATCGGCCCCAGGATTGCCGCGCCGAGGCTGATGATCGCGCCATCGCCGATCGTCGGGTGGCGTTTGCCGCCCTCGCCATTGGTGGGGTTGGTACCGCCCAGCGTCGAACCCTGGTACATGGTGACGTTGTCGCCGATCACCGCTGTCTCGCCGATCACGACGAAGCCATGGTCGATGAACAGGTTGCGGCCGATCTGTGCCCCGGGATGAATGTCGATCGCGGTCAGAATGCGCGCAATGTGATTGACCAGGCGCGCGAGGAAGAACAGTTCCGCCTGGAACAGCCAGTGCGCGACACGGTGGAAACCGAGGGCCCACACACCCGGGTAGAGCAATATCTCCCAGCGCGAGCGCGGGGCAGGATCGCGGGCCTTGATCGAGTCGAGATAGGAAATGAGAGAGTCGAACATCGCAGGTCCTTCAGGCCCGTTCCCGGGAAGAGCGCAATATAGGCACGAAGGTTCCGCCTGCAAAGATGTTCCTGAGCGGTACGTAGTAAAGCGAGCAGGACAATCACCTGTAACCGTCATCGTACAGGCGCCGGCCGATGGTAACGACCGGCACCTGTACGGGCGTCAGACGGCGGTCGCGTGGACCGTCGCGGCCGCCTTCATCACGGCGCCGACGCGCGCGGCGGTCTGGATCACGTCGGATCCGACGCCATGCTGGCGCAGCACCTTTTCATGGCTGTCGATGCACATGCCGCAGCCGTTCATCGCGGAGACGGCGAGGCTGAACAGCTCGAAATCGTCCTTCTCGATGCCGGGTGCACCGATGACGTTCATCCGCAGCTTCGCCGGCATCTGTCCATAGTCCTTGTTCGAGGCGAGATGGACGAAGCGGTAATAGACGTTGTTCATCGCCATCACTGCGGCGGAGGCACGGGCGGCATTGGCGGCCTCGGGGCTCAGCTTGCCGGCAGCTTCGGCTTCGGCCGCCTCGACGATCGGCTTGTAGCCGGTGCCATGCGCACAGGCGAGCAGCAGGCCATATTTGCGCTGGTCGGTCAGCGTCTGGTCGCCGAGCAGCGACCCGACGTTGAGCCGGATATCCTTGGCATAATCGGGCAGCGCGTCTGCGAATTCCTTGAGCGACATCGAAACTTCCTCAAATGTTCGGGTGGGTTCGGGAAGGAGACAAGAAAAAGGGGCGCGGCGATCGGTAGCCGACCCGCCGCGCCCCCTTTGCCGGGCCGCGATGACGCGGCCCGGAGTGGCTGCCCGGAAAGGGGGTCAGGCAGCCGGCTTCAGAACTTCCTCGCCAGCCTTCCAGTTGCACGGGCACAGCTCGTCGGTCTGCAGCGCGTCGAGAACGCGCAGCGCCTCGGCCGGGTTGCGACCCTGGTTCAGGCCGTTGACGGTGACGTGCTGGATGACGTTGTGCGGATCGACGATGTAGGTCGCGCGATAGGTCACGCCGGCCTCGGGATCGACGATGCCGAGCGCGTTCGATAGCTTCTTCTGGTTGTCGGCGATCCACGGGAAGTCGCAGGCGGCCAGACGCTCGTCCGACTTCCGCCACGCGAAGTGGACGAAATCGGTGTCGGTCGACGCGCCGATCAGAACGGCGTCACGATCCTCGAAATCCTTCTTCAGCTCATTGTAGCCGATGATTTCGGTCGGGCAGATGAAAGTGAAATCCTTCGGCCAGAAGAACACGACCTTCCACTTGCCGCCCGTGTCGCCGGTGTCGATCGTCTCGCCCGCGGGCAGAGCCGAAACACCCTGCTGGACCGGAAGGACGAAGGCGGGGAACTTGTCACCAACGGTAAGAGCCACAATGATTCTCCTATGCACAGGGTAGATTGGAGCCGGCTGTCTGACAGGCTGGACGTCAACGTGCAAATTGATTATTTCTCGCCAATTGATCGAGAGAGGCGATGAATGGCAACCTATCTTCCGACGCTGAAGCAGCTGCAATATCTCGTCGCGCTCAAGGATCACGGGCATTTCGGACGTGCCGCCGAAGCCTGTTTCGTGACCCAGTCGACGCTGTCGGCAGGGCTGCGTGAGCTGGAATCGCTGATCGGCATCACATTGGTCGAGCGCACCCGCCGCGTCGTCCGCTTCACCCCGCTCGGCCTGCGCATCGCCGAGAAGGCGCAGCGCGTCCTGCGCGAGGCGGAGGAGCTGGGCGATCTCGCCCGTGCCGCCGGCAAGCCGCTATCGGGCGATCTGCGCATGGGGGTCATCCCCACCATCGCGCCTTTCCTGCTGCCGCGCATTCTTCCCAAGCTCCGCGCCGCCTGGCCCGACCTGAAGCTCTACCTGCGCGAGGAAACCACCAGCGCGGCCTGTGACTCGCTCCATCGCGGTCATCTCGACTGCGTGTTGCTCGCCTTGCCCTATCATTGCGGCGATGTGGAATCGGTCGACCTGTTCCTCGACCGCCTGTTCGTCGCTTATCCGGAGGGCGAGATGGACGTGCGGTCGCCCAATATCACCGCCGCCGACATCGACGAGAGCCGCCTCCTCCTGCTGGAGGACGGCCATTGCCTGAAGGACCATGCGCTGGCGGCCTGCAACCGCCCTGAGTTGCGCGCCGAGGCCGCGATGCTGGGCACCTCGCTCCACACGCTGGTGCAGATGGTCGACAATGGCTTGGGCGTAACCCTGCTGCCGAAGATGGCACTCGATGCGGGCATTCTCGAGAACACCCATGTCCAGGCCAAGCCCCTCTCCGCCGACCACCCCGCCCGCCGCATCGCCCTCGCCTGGCGCCGCGGCAGC
>NZ_JAGMXV010000212.1 GCF_018006725.1 Rhizorhabdus sp. | reverse complement strand
ATACGTAGTGGGAGGGTCGTTTTGAAACGCGCGTCTAGGCTATATGCAGCCTCTCTGGCTGTTCTGTCCACGGCAGGATTTTCGCCAGTTTCGGCGCAATCCGCCACCGACGACTCCGGCATCGGCGACATCGTGGTGACCGCCACCCGCATGGGCGAAACCCGCCTTCAGTCGACCCCGATCGCGGTGACGGTGCTGGGCGGCGAAGCGCTCGATTCGCGCGGCGTACGCGACGTTCAGGACCTCAAAGCCTATGTCCCGTCGCTCCAGGTCTCCGACCTGTCGGGCTATACCCAATTGTTCATACGCGGCATCGGATCGAACATCGTGTTCATCGGCTCGGACCCGAGCACGACGATCCACAGCGACGGCATCTACCTCGCCCGGCCGCTAAGTTATCTGACCGACTTCCTCGACGTCGAGCGCGTGGAGGTGCTGCGCGGACCGCAGGGCACCCTCTACGGCCGCAACTCGGTCGGCGGCACGATCAACGTGGTGTCGCGCAAACCCTCATCGACCCTGCAGGCGCAGGCACAACTCGGCTATGGCACCTATGACCGCTATGCGGCGCAGGGCTATATCAGCGGGCCGATCGCGGGCGAGGTCCTTGCCAGCCTCGCGGTCGACGTCTCGGGGCATGACGCCTTTCGCGAGAATATCTCGACCGGCAACGACGTCGAAGATCTCAAATCTCGTGGCGTAAGGGCGCAGATCCTTGCCCCCATCGGCGAGGGAGAGTGGATCATTCGCGGCGACTGGTCGCGCCAGTCGGGCGCGATGGCCGGCTATCCCAAGCTGATCCGGCCGACCGGCAATCCGTTCGACGACGCGATCCTCGGCGACTTCGACAAGGTGTCGATGAACCGCGACAATTTCACGGTGCTGAAGAATTACGGGCTGTCGAGCGACCTGTCGCTGCCGCTGGCCGACGGCCTCACGCTCCGCTCGCTGACCGGCTGGCGCGCCTTCCGCGGCTCGATCCTGACGGACTCGGATTCCAGCTCGATCGATATCTTGCGCAACCTGATCGCGCCGATCCGCCAGAACCAGTTCAGCCAGGAGTTCACCCTGGTCGGCGAGAGCGACCGGTTCGACTGGGTGCTCGGCGCCTATTATTTCCAGGAACGCAACCGCGAGCCGCTGACGCTGGCGATCCTGCCCTTCGGCGCGTCGCACATCCAGCGGCCGCTGCTGAAGGCGCGCTCCTATGCTGGCTTCGCGCAGGGCGAATACAAGCTGACCGATGCGCTCTCCTTCATCGCGGGCCTGCGCTACACGCGCGAGCGGAAGATCTATCGCATCGCCGATTATTTCACCGCTTCGACCGACCCCGATCCGCGCGTCGCGGCGCAGGGCTTCGTTCTGTCGGGGGTGCCCGGCCTGCCCGATCCCTTCACGGTCGACACGCGCCGCAACGATGATGCGCTGACGCCGAAATTCGGCATCAACTTCAAGCCGAGCGAACAGCTGCTGATATACGCATCGGCGACACGCGGCTTCAAGAGCGGCGGCTATGACTATGGCAGCAACAACGCGATCGACGCAGCCGCGGGATTCGGGCCGGAAAAACTGTGGTCTTACGAAGTCGGGCTGAAGAGCGACCTGCTCGACCGGCAGCTGCGGCTCAACCTGACCGGCTTCTACTACGACTATACCGATCTTCAGGTGCAGAGCTTCGTCCAGGTCGGCGCGTCCTTCGGCGCACGGACGCAGAACGCCGCCACTGCGCGCGTGAGGGGCCTGGAGGCGGAAATCGTCGCCAAGCCGGTGCGTGCGCTGGAGCTGACGGCCAATGTCGCCTGGCTCGATGCCGAATATAAGCGCTACCCCAATGCTTTCGTCAGCACATTCGGCTCGTTCGATGCGCAGGGGAAGCGGCTCAACAACGCGCCGAAATGGTCCGCGACCTTAGGCGCGACCTATGCCTTCGATCTCGCCGATGCCGGCAAGCTCACCGTCGGTGCGGATGCGCATGTGCAAAGCCGTATCTTCTTCACCGCCGCGAATGACGGCGTCGGCGCGGCAGCGGGCTATGCCGAGCAGCAGGGCGGCTATGGCATCGTCAATGCGCGCATCGGCTGGACCAGCCCCGACGATGTCTGGAAGGCGCAGCTGATCGCGACCAATTTGTTCGATCGCGACTATATCGTGGGCACGGCGAACTATACGGCCGCCATCGCCGCACGGCAGGGCCGCCCGCGCGAAATCCTCGGCCAGCTCAGCTACAGCTTCCGATGAACGCCCCCTTCCCGCCGGCGGCCGAGGTCGGCGTTCCGGTCGAACAGCCGTTGCTGGTCGAGGATGTCGACGCCGTCGCCTGGAACGAGAGCACCGATCTGCTTGTCGTCGGCCTCGGCGGGGCGGGGCTGGCGGCGGCGCTCGAGGGGATCGAGCGCGGTCTGTCTGTGACCGCCGTCGATCGCTACGCCTGTGGCGGATCGACGGGGGCCAATGGCGGCGTCTTCTATGCGGGTGGCGGCACCGCGATCCAGCGCGAGGCGGGCGAGGAGGACAGCCCGGAGGCGATGCTCGACTATCTGCGGATCGAGGCCGGCAAGGTCGTCAGCGAAGAAACGCTGCGCCGCTTCGTCGAACAGAGCCCCGAGACGGTCGACTGGATCCTGCGCCACGGCGGCAAGCTCGCCGCCTCGGTATGGAAGGAGAAATGCTCCTATCCGCCGCTCGACCGCTTCCTCTACCACCCCGACAATTCGCTGGTGGCGAGCTACCGGGCGAAGGCGAAGCCCGCCGCGCGGGGCCATCGCGCCTTCGGGCGCGACGGCAAGAAGGCCTGGGGCCTCGGCAAGTTCATCACCGGGCCGATGACCGAGTCCGCCCTCCGCCTGGGCCTCGTCTTCCATCGCTACAGCGAGGCCCGGCAATTGGTGGTCGACCGCGAGGGGCGCGTCGTCGGAGCGCGGATACTGTCGATCCCCGAAGGATCGGCCGAAGCCCGCCGTTTCGCCAAATATATCGCCCGCGCCAATACCCTTCTCGCGGCGCTTCCCCCCAGCATCCCGCTCGCGTCGATCACCATCGCGCTCGGCAATCATTATCTGCGCAAGGCGAGCGAGATCGAGGCCAAGGCCCGCTTCTCGCGCCTGATCCGCGCGCGCGAAGGCGTGGTGCTGAGCGCCGGGGGCTTCATCATGAACCCGCAGATGGTCGGCCGTTATGCCCCGGCCTATGCCAGCGGCATGCCGAACGGGACGCTCGGCGACCAGGGGTCGGGCATCTTGCTCGGCATGAGTGCGGGGGGTGCCACCGCGCTGATGGACAAGGTCAGCGCCTGGCGCTTCATCAACCCGCCCAAGGCCTGGGCACAGGCGATCGCGGTCGACCGCGCCGGCGAACGTTTCGTCGACGAAACCGTCTATGGCGCGACGATGGGCGAGCATATCGTCGACCATCGCGGCGGAATCGCCTGGCTGATCTACGACAAGAGCCTGCGCGAGGCGGCCTTTCGCCAGGCCCGCGATCCCAAGCTCGTGCCGTTCCAGCGCGACGTGACGCTGATCAACCTGCTGTTCAACGCGCGCAAGGCCGATACGCTCGACGCGCTGGCCCGGCGCATCGGCGTCGACGCGGCAGGACTTGCCCGGACGGTCGCCGCCTATAATGCTGCCGCGCGCGGCGAGGCGCAGGACCCGTTCGGCAAGGAGGCGATCGACATGCACCTGATCGAGCGCGGGCCCTTCTACGCAATGGACATATCGATCGACAGCCGCTTCCTGCCCTTGCCCGTGATCACCTTCGGCGGCCTGCGCGTCGCCGAGGAGAGCGGGCAGGTGCTCGACCGGGCGGGCAAGCCCATAGCAGGGCTCTATGCCGCCGGCCGCACGGCGGTAGGCCTCGCCTCGCAGACCTATGTCAGCGGGCTGTCCTTCGCCGACTGCTTCTTTTCCGGCCGCCGCGCCGCACGGCACGCGGCCCGGGCCAATGTCTGAGAGGAAATTGATGGACGATATTCACGGCATCGCGGGCAAGGTCGCCCTCGTCACGGGGGGAACGCGCGGCATCGGTCTCGCCATCGCGCGCAAGCTGGCCGGCGCGGGTGCGAAGGTCGTGGTCTGCGGGCGCAACAGCGGGTCGATCGACGGGATCGAGGCGCTCGCCTGCGACGTGCGCGATCCCGATGCGGTGAAGGCGATGGTCGAAGACATCGTCGCCCGCCATGGTCGTCTCGACATCCTCGTCAACAATGCCGGCGGTTCGCCCGACGCGGCGCTGGGCACCACTTCTCCGCGCCTTGCCGAGAAGGTCGTCGGTCTCAACCTGATGGCGCCGATCTACATGTCGCAGGCGGCCTATCCGCACATGCGCAAGACCGGCGGCTCGATCGTCAACATCGCCAGCGTATCGGCGATGCGGCCGTCGCCCGGCACCGCCGCCTATTCTGCCGCCAAGGCCGGTCTGATCGCGCTCGGACGCAGCCTCGCCCATGAATGGGGGCCGGACATCCGCGTCAACGCGATCGTCGTCGGCTATATCGAGACCGAGGCGACCGAGGCAACTTACGGCGACGCCGCGACCCAGGCCGCCATCGCGCACAATATCGGCGCCCGCCGCCTGGGCCGCGCCGACGAAATCGCAGCGGCGGCCCTTTTTCTCGCCTCGCCGGCCTCGTCCTACGTCACCGGCGCCGCGCTCGAAGTCCATGGCGGCGGCGAGCGCCCACCCTTTCTGGATATCGTGAAGGAGCAATCGGCATGAGCATCGACAATCGCAAGGTCGCCGTCGTTACCGGCGCCAGCCGTGGCGCGGGCGCGGGGATCGCGCGGGCCTTGGGCGAGGCCGGCTATGCCGTCTATGTGACCGGCCGGACGACGCGGGAAGGCACGGCTGCCCTGCCAGGCACGATCGGCGCGACTGCGGCCGCGATCGACCGCCTCGGCGGACGCGGCGTGGCCGTCGCGGTCGACCATCGCAAGGATGACGAGGTCAAGGCGCTGTTCGACCGCATCGAACGTGACGAGGGGCGGCTCGACATATTGGTCAACAATGCCGCCATCATCGACGACGCGCTGATCCAGCCGGGCGGCTTCTGGGAGCGGCCGCTGAGCCTTGTCGATATCCTCGATGTCGGCCTGCGCTCGGGCTATGTCGCCAGCTTCCATGCGGCGCCGCTGATGATCCGCACAGGTGGCGGCGTGATCGCCTTCACCTCATCCTTCGGCTCCGCCTGCTACATGCATGGCCCGGCCTATGGCGCGCAGAAGGCCGGCGTGGACAAGTTCGCCGCCGACATGGGCGTCGACCTGCGCGAGCATGACGTCGCCGCCGTGTCGATCTGGATGGGACCGCTCAAGACCGAACGCACCGACAAGGCGATCGCCGAGCGTCCCGACCAGTATGAAGCGATCATGGCCAATGCCGAGACGCCCGAGTTCACCGGCAAGCTGGTCGCCGCGATCCATGCGGCGGCCGACCGGATGGAGATGTCGGGGCACACCTTCATCGGCGCGGAACTGGGGACTCGCTTCGGCATCCAGGACGCGGGCGGAAAGCAGCCCCCGTCCTTCCGCGAGATGCTGGGCGCACCGCGCCTTCCACACCCCGCGATCGTCCGCTAAGGAGTTTTACAAGGTGGTCCCGGGCGCTGCGTGAAAGCGGGCCCGGACCCACGGCAGGGACAAGCTTGTGGCAACGAAGAAACCGACGACCAAGAAGAAGACCGCTGGTGAAGAAACGGCATCGGTGCGTCAGGCTCCGCCACCGCCTCCCGCCGTGCTCGAACCGATCGACGAGAAGATCATCGCAGCCTTGCGCCAGTCCGGCCGCATCGCAAACCGCGATCTCGCCCGCCTGATCGACGTCAACGAGGCGACGGTGCGAACCCGGCTGCGCAAGCTGGAATCGACCAACGCCGTGCGCGTCGTCGCGATGCGCGACCTGACCGCGATGGGCTTCAACGCCATCGCCGCCGTCGGTGTCCAGGTGAAGGGCCGCTCAGCGGCGGCCGTCGGCGCGGAACTCGCCGAACTGGAGAATGTCATCACGGTCAATGTGACGATCGGGATGTACGATCTCGAGGCACAGGTCGTGGCCGACAATATCGAGGAACTCGACCGGCTGCTGACCGACGTCATCGCCCATATCGACGGGGTCGAACGCCTCTTCCCCGGCCTGTCGATGAAGATCCTCAAGTATAACCCCGAATGGGCACCGCTATGACCCGCATCCCGCTCGACGACCTCGACCACAAGATCATCGACCGGCTGAGCCGCGACGCCCGCGTCAGCAACCGCGAGATCGGCCGCGAATTCGGCCTGACCGAGGGCACGATCCGCTCGCGCCTGAAGCGGTTGCTCGACAACAAGGTCATCCGCGTGGCGGCCGTCACCAACGCCAACCGGCTGAAGAACCCCTTTCTCGCCTATCTGTGGATCGAGGCGGACACGGCTGGCGACATCCAGGCATTGGCCGAACGCCTCGCCTCGCTACCCGAAATCGGCTTCGTCTCGACGATGCTGGGCCGCGCCGACGTGCTGGCGATGACGCTGGTGGAAAATGGCAGCCAGCTGACCGACTTCCTCCACCAGACGATCGACAAGATCCCGGGCGTCCGCCGGGTGCGCTACAGCCTGGGGCAGAACTTCATAAAGCATGATTTCCGCTACTGCGTGCTGGTGGACTGAGGGCGCCCTCCACCATGCTGCGCATGGTCCCCCTCCCCGTTCCGGGGAGGATCTGAACCATTCCTCCCCGGAACGGGGAGGGGAATCGCCGAAGGCGGTGGAGGGACCAGCGCGACGCCCGCGCTAGATCGCGCTCACCTTCTCCTCGACCAGGAACATCCGCGTCCCGCTGCGGTCGAGGAAATTCTCCTCGTCATCCGCAATGCGCTGGCCGATCTCGGGATCGGCGACCTTCGCCATCGCCGCATCATAGGCGGCGCGGCTCTCGAACCAGATTTCGGTGACCACGTCGAAGTCGAACGGCGCCGCGCCCTCGTTGACATAGGCGCCGTCGAACAGGGTGAAATTGCGTCGATATTCGACGATGCCCGGCAAGAGCGACCGGATCAGCGGTACGTGCCGCGTTTCGTAATAGTCGATGAAGGCGTCGCGGCCGAGATCGGACCGGCGGCGCAGCAAGGCGATGGACTTGACCTGGCTCATGCTTGAGCTCCCCGCTTCAAGAGGGTGAAGAAGGCATAGGACGGGTCGCCCGGACCCGGCTTGCCGATATAGGCCCCTTCGAGGAAGGGATGCTGCAGGTCGACGATCGATGGGCTGTGGATATTGGCCCAGTCGGCGACGATCGCGCGATGCGCGAATTTCCAGCGCCCGTCGCGCCGTTCATATCTGTCGAAATAACGGCCGCCGACCAGCACGTCGAACGGGCCGTCGGGGCTCTTCACCCGGTGGAGGGCAATCAGATAGACTTCGCCCTCCGCGCGATCCCCGTCGATCGCCAAATTGATCGTGGTGACATTGTGGTGGAGGATCTCCATCGGCGCCTGGATTTCGGGCAGCTTGTCGATGAAGTCCATCGCCGGCCCCTTCGACATATGCCCATGCTCGTCGATGGCATCCTCATGGTAGAGGCTGCACATCTTGTCCTGGTCGTGCCGATCGGCGGCGTTGCAATAGGCGTAGATCAGCGACCGGATTTCCTCGCGGTCGAGCAGGTCCTGGAGCCGTGCGGGGTCGACCGTCATGACGCGGCCTTCGTCGCCAGGAAATGCGCGGTCAGGCCGGGCGCCGGGTCATGATAGACGCGCTCATAGACCCGGTCATATTCGCTGTGCGCGATCAGCCAGCGGCCGTCGCGCTTGACGTAGCGGTCGCGGT
>NZ_JAGMXV010000211.1 GCF_018006725.1 Rhizorhabdus sp. | reverse complement strand
CTTCGCGATCGAGGACCCGCGCACTGGCCTCTACGGCATCGGCATCGAGTGCGACGCGCCAAGGCATCCTCTGCTCGAGAGCGCGCGGGCGCGGGAGATGTGGCGGCCGGACGTGCTCCGGCGCTCGATCCCGTCGATCCACCGCGTGTCCTCGCACCGCTGGTTCCACGAGCCCGAGTTGGAACGCGAGCGGCTCCGCAGGGCGGTCATCTCGGCGATGGGGGTTCTGGCGTGAGCGGACCGAAGGTCGTGCGCATCGTGACGCGCGAGGAGATCCTGGCGATCTGTCATGGCCAGCTCGCTCGGGTCGACGCGGCGCTCGCGGAGTGGACGCGGATCGGCAGGAGGAACGACTGCATCGACGAGGAGGCGCTGGCGACCGCCAACCGCCGCCGGGATGCCTTGGCCGCGCTGATCGCGTCCGATCGCTTCATGGACCTGCAGAAGCAGGCGCCGGTCGAGGAGGAGTTCCTGCGCGCCGACATGCAGCGCCGGCTCGCCGCCGTCGCCGCCGAGCAGGCGGCCGCCCGGTCGAAGGAGCGGCGTGGCCGGGAGGCGGCGGCGACCCTCCTGCGGCGCCTGCGCGAGCTCGACTCTCCGCCGGACCCGGCGCTCGTGGCTGCGCTGGAGCGGGGCGACGCCGGGGCGCTGGCGAAGGGCTTCGAAATCCTCGCGGACGCTTCCGCGAGGCCGGGCGCGGCCCCCGGTCTTGCTTCCAGCCTCAGGGAGGGCGCTCCATCGGCGACCTTAGCGGATTGGCTCGCGGCGCAGCCTCCCAAGCCTGACGACCCCGCGGTCGAGAGGATCGCCGCGAGGCTCGACGAGCTCGACGCGTTGGGTGGCTTCGATACGAACGGACACCGTGCGCGGCTCGACGAGGCCGCAGACGCGGCGCCGGCCCGCCGGAGCCTGCTCATCGACGGCCTCGAGGTGGAGACCGGCCGCAGCCTCACCGATGCCCGCCAGCGCGCATCGCTCCGCACCGATCTAGTTCTAGCGCGCGCTGAGCTGGCTGCTGCCGGAGGCGCGTCTTCGGACGAGCCGATGGACGCGCTGGGTGTGCCTGCGCTTCAGACCGCGATCGCATCGACGCGTGCAGCGATCGAAGGCCTCCGTGCCGCGCGGGCTGCCGCTGCGCGTCGGGCGGCCGTCCTCGAAGGGCTAGCGGGGCTCGGCTATGAGGTCACCGAGGGCATGTCGACCTCTCTTGCGGACGAGGGGCGTCTCGTCCTTCGAAGCGCCGTCCGGCCGGACTACGGCGTCGAGGTCAGCGCGGTTGCCGGGGCGGAGCGCATGCAGATGCGGCCCGTGGCGTTCGAGGCGGCGGGCGTCGGCCCGGATCCTGGTCGAGATCGCGACGCCGAGACGATCTGGTGCGGCGACGTCTCGACGCTGCAGGACGCGTTGGCGGCGGCGGGCGGCGGCCTCGTCATCGAGCGCGCGCTGCCTGTCGGCGCGACCCCGCTGAAGAGGATCGCGGTCGAACGCTCCGCCGCCGGCGGCGCTGCGGCGGAAGCGCCGGCGCTCAGGGAGCGGACGCTGCGCTGACCATCAGCGGGCGGGTCGCCATCCGGCGGCAGCGGCCTCGGCGGCGCTGCAGAACCACCTCTCGCCCTTCAGAGGATTGATGCGGACTGTCGCATAGTCGCGGGAGCCCGGCAGGTGGTAGATCCGCGAGCCCTTGGAGTTCACGTTGCCCTTCACGGCGCATCGGGCGTCGGGCGGCGATTGTGGCACCACGGCTTCGCGCTGCGCCCGCCGGTATGCCTCTGGAGGTTGGAAGCCGGTCGCCCAGATGCCCCTTCGCGTCGCGCGTGCCAGCTGCTCCGCCCCCACGTAGTCGAGAGAGTATTTGCGGTAGGCGGTCGCCCAGCCGGCCTCGACGATCGCAAGGCCCACATCCGCACCGTCGAGACTGCATCGGGCGACGACCCGTCCATATCGGTCGGTGTCGACGCGGGCGCACCGCAGGACCCGTCCCTCCACTCGCGACTTGAGCCATTGCGCCGCTAGCTGTCCGCACGCGACCTTGGACGTTCCCGCACCGCACATCTGCGACAGCTCCGGCGCGTCCACCCCGAAGAGTCGCACGCGCTCGCCGCGCACATGCAGCGTGTCGCCGTCCACCACCGCTGCCGGTCCGCTGAAGGCGACTTGGGCGGCCAGGGCGAACGAGATCCAGGACAAACGGCGCCCCCTCTGGCAGTGATAAGTCAGTTGCCTATAAGTGTTGGAAGGGAAACGGAAGTCCAAGGGGGGAAGATGGTCACATCGCGGCAGTTCGCACGGGGCATGGTGCGCACCATGCGCGCGATGGACCGCGCGGCGAAGCAGGCCGAACGACAGCGGATCGCACGCCAGAACGCGTTGCATCGCGAGGCGATGCTCGACGCCGCCGCGCAGGCGGTCGCCGAATACGAGGAGATGGTGGAGGCGCTCACCGGCGGGCATCGGATCACCTTCGGCAAGCGAGACTGGCTCACCACCGCGACGGCTCCCGACGAGCCGCATCCGGCGCGACGCGACGACGAGGAGCTGGCCGCGCGGGCGAGGCTGGACGGCTACGTGCCGGGGTTTCTCGACAGGATGCTTCGGCGCGGCGAGAAGGTGATGGCCCGGCTCGCGGACGACGTCGATGCCGCGAGGAGGCGCGACGACGATCTGCACGCGCGCGCCGCGGAGTCTGTCGCGTCGCGGAACGCGCAGGCCGCTGTGGCGCGCAAGGTCGTGGAGCGTGACCCGGACGCCCTAGTCGCCGCACTCGAGCAGCACAGCGATCTTGGGCGGCTCCCGTTCTCCGTCGAGGGCATCGACACGATCTTCCTGGATCGACGCGTCATCGCCGTCGTCGACGGTCTCGACCTTGAGGACATGCCCGACGAGTCCGTGACGCTGCTGAAGTCGGGCAAGGCGTCCTTCAAGGCGCTAGCCGCCGGCAAGCGCCTGGAGATGCACCGGGATGCGATCTGCTCGGCCGCGCTGCGCGTCGCCATCGAATTCCTGTCGACGCTGCCGCTCGACGAGGTCGAGGTGCTGATGCTCACCGACATCCTCGATCCGGCGACCGGACACATCGCCGGGTTGCCGGTCCTTTACGTCCGCGTCGCGGAGCAGGCGCTGCGTGCAGTCAACCTTGGCCGCACCGACGCCTGCGCGCTCGTGGAGCGCCTAGGCGGTCACATATCTTGGAGCCGGCGGGACGGCTTTCGCGCCATCAATGCCGCCGCCTTCGGGATTGATCTATGTTCGTAGAGCCCTTTGAAGGACGAAGGTTTGGCTTCGTTTCCAACCGAATGATAATGCAATCGCCTCACCGTGATGCCCCGCGGCGGACTGCATCGCCCGCTTGAGTCGACCGAACCGACCTGAACGAATATCGGCATTCCGGATGAGCGGCCGAGCCGACGGACGACCCAACTGAGGCGCTAAACGGACACCCGGGGCTACGTGGACCATGGCCGGGATGGGCGCATCCCGGGCGGCCTATCGCCGCGAGGAAACGTCCGCTTAGCCCGGTTCAGCTCCCGAAAGCTGCTAGTCGGCTACCGGCCCAAGAGCCGATTGGCTGCTGGCGTCGGAAGCTGCCGGGCAGATAAGCGCCCCAATTTCGGACATTCACCCGATCCGATCACAATCCCGAAAGCTGCCGTTCCTGAATGGACTACCGATCCAACTCAAATGACCGTCTTTGGGAATATCCCTGAAGTTGCTTTGAGGAAGGTCACCTGATCTTGCGACCAAAATCAGACTTGCTCGCCCGCGATCCAGGCCAGCGAACCGGCGTGTCCGATGCAAGCGCCTGTCCTACTTCTAGCCACGGCGCGATATGAATAGTTCGCATGTCACGGAACTGGATTCGCCACTGCCCTTCATCGCGGACGTACCGATCCATATAGCGAACGGCGCCATAAATCGCCGCCCCGCTTAACACGAGTTCGAGGTGCGCGCCGACGAGGCCACTAGCTTGATTGGCGTCATGGAAGGTAAACTGTGCGTAATGAGGCGTATGGATCGTAAGCCCCATTTGATTTCGCGACGCTCGAATGAAGTCGACGATACCCTTGCGGCCTTCACCCACCACGTCTCCAGAGGAACTGAAAGTCGCCGTATCCGTAAAGCTGTTGCCGACGGCTTCTAAATCGTCGCCGTCTGCAGCAAGGAAATAGCTGACGACCAGATCGTTCAGCTCCACCCTATCCTCAAGCCGCTTCACGCGGTCGATCAGTTCCATTGCTTTCTCCGACCCGTACTTGGATGCGAATGCCTACGCGATAGCCGGAGCGAAACTGCCATAGCCTCCGCGGAAAAATAGCAGCGGCTGGTCTGGCCGGCTGATGTCCAGCTCCTGTACCCGACCAAGTACGATGTAGTGGTCACCCGCCTCGTAGACCTTTTCCAAGCTGCAATCGATCCATGCCACGACATCGTCGAGCACGGGCGAGCCGTTGGCGGAAAGTCGGTGAGATAGACCCGCAAACTTATCCTCACCCTTGGCGGAAAAGCGGCGACAGAGATCCTTCTGGTCGCTCGCGAGAATGTTCACGCAGAACTTTCCCGCGCGCTCGATATCGGGCCAGCTGCTCGAGGACATGTCCGGAAAGAAACCGACGAGCGGAGGCGAGAGCGATACCGAGGTGAACGAACCCACCACCATACCGGCGCGCCGCCCGTTCGGTAGCGAAGCCGTGACTACGCATACACCAGTCGGATAATGGCCGAGTACGCGTCGATAGACCGCAGCGTCGATCACCGGATCTATCGTAACGGTCATCTGCCAATCCACACCGGCTTACGCCGCTCGCCGGCCGCGCGTTCGCCCTCCATTTTGTCTTCGGTGGTCGCATACTCCTCGATCGGCTCGAAGCGGGTCATCAGGGCCACCTCAAGCGGGTGGCCGAGCCGGCCAAGAGCTGCCGCCTTTGCAGCCTGGACAGCCAGCGGCGAAGCTGCGTTCAGCTTCCTGGCCCAGCGCAGCGCGGCGTCGGCGAGATCGGCATAGGGTACGACCTCGTTGACCAGCCCATAATGTTTCGCCTCGTCGGCCTTGATGCGGTCGCCGGTCAAGATCAGCTGCATCGCGATGTGATACGGAAGCTGGCGGACGACACGATGGACGACGCCGCACTCACCAATGATCCCAACCTTCGTCTCGGGAAGCCCAAACTGAGCGGTATCGGCTGCGACGATGATGTCGGCGCACATCGCCAGTTCGAAACCGCCGCCGACGCAGAATCCCTGCACCGCCGCGACCATCGGCTTCTTGCAGGTGACGAGAGGTCCGCCGATCCCGGTCAGACCACCGCCGAGCGCCATGCGCGTCTTCCGCTCGGCGCCACCCGATACGTCTGCGCCGATGCAGAAGCCCTTCTCGCCTTCGGCCGAGAGAATGACGGCCCAGATGTCGGGATTGGCGTTGATCTCCTTCCAGGCGGCGAACAGCAGATCGTCCATCTCGCCTGTTATGGCGTTCAGGCCCTGGGGACGATTGAGCCGCACATTGGCGATATGGCCTTCCACGGTGAAATCGACATCGGCCACGATGCTACTCCTTGAAACTGTTGATGAGGCCGGTCGAAGACGGGCCACGATATTCTTCCAAAAGGGGCTTGAGCCCTTCCTTCGCCATGCGGTCCCGGATCGCCAGGACAGCGGGCGCGACATGAAGAAGCGAATCCATTTCCGCGATGCCGGCCGTCGCGGTGCGGAAGCCCGCCGCCTCCGCGGCGCGATTAATCGAGAGCTTTTTGATACGAAGCACCTCGGGGGGGATCAGCGCGATGCGTGCTGCCAGCGCCTCTGTGGCCTCGATCAGGCGATCGGCTGGTACGCAATGGTTGGCCCAACCCCATTCGACCGCCATATGCCCGTCGATGCTGTTACCGGGCAGGAAGGCAAACTCCTTGGCCCTCTTCGCGCCGACTTGCGCCACCCAAGTCGGGGCGATGAAACCGCCACCGATAGGTACGCCTGGTTCGCTGATCCTTACATCGTCAGCCACGATCGTCAGGTCTGTGAAAATGCAGAGCTGCGCCCCGACGCCCGAGCAATAGCCATGGACCGCCGCGATGACCGGTTTGGGATGGTCCCAGATAGACAGCCAACGCGCGACGTTGGCATTTAGGCGCTGTGCGTCGGCGATGGGATCCATGGCGGCCGCGCCACCATATTGCCCCAGATCCATTCCCGAACAAAAACCCTTGCCGTTCGCCCTTATGCCGATGACGGGACCGCCTTCCCTCGCCAGCGCGGCAAGGGCAGCTGAAAAGCTTTCCAGCATGGAGGCCGACAGGGCATTCGCCTGTGCCGGTCGGTTGAACACGATCCAGCTGATCGGGCCGGCATGCTCGATCAGGATTTCAGGGCAAGGATCGTTCTGGCTCATTCCGCCCGACCGATGGGATTGAACGCACGCACATGATAATCGGTTGCGAAGGTCGTGCGCAGCTCGCGGCGCTTGAACTTCCACTGCCCATCACGCTTCACAACCTTATCGAAATACTGGCCGTAAAGGATGCCGTCCGGGCGTTCCTTGGTGTAGCGATGGATCGCGAGAACGATCGAACGGACGTTGGCTTCGTCGTTGCCGACGAAATCGATCGTGATGTTCGAATTATGGTGGCTGGTGCCGCGGAAGAAGGTGCCGATCCCATCGAGCGTCTTCTTGTAATCCTCGATGCCGGTCGCGCCGAAATTGGGCGCGTAGCTTACCTCGCAGTCGTCGACGAACAGCCTCGCCATCTCGACCGGCTGATTCATGTCCAGGTGATAGGAATATTGGTATATCATTCGCGCGATCGCGCGCTCTTCGATCAGTGTCTCGATGTCTGTCATGGTCACGTCCGCTAAGTCCTTATTGAAGAAATGGGATGCGCTGAAAGGCCGTCAGTGAGCGAGCATTCCCGCATCGACGAGATGCTCGGCACCGGTGACGTAGGAGGACTCGTCCGACGCCAGGAACAGCACGACGTTCGTCACTTCGCTGGGGTCGGCGATGCGGCCGAGCGGAATCTGCGCGAGTGCGTCCCCGCCGCCCTCGTCGGTCGCCTCGATCATCATCGGGGTCATGATGAAGCCCGGATGGACCGAATTGACGCGGATATTGTGCCGGCCATATTCCATGGCAGTCGCCTTGGTCATGCCGCGCACCGCGAACTTGCTGGCGACATAGGCCAAGCTCGGGAAACCGTAATTCGCCGCCATGCCCGCGATCGACGATATGTTGACGATCGATCCCTTGCCGGCGCGCAGCATCGAAGGGAGCGTCGCGCGCATTCCGAGGAATACCGAATGCTGGTTGACCGCACAGACGGCGAGATAATCGGCTTCGGCCAGTTCGGCCGTCTGCGCGATCGGACCTAATATCCCGGCATTGTTGACCAAGATCGAAATCGCTCCGAACGCGTCCTCGCCCCTTGTCACGACGTCGGCCCACTGCGTCGCATCGGTCACGTCATGGGACAGAAACAGTGAATTCTTGCCCAATTCCTTTGCGAGCGCCGTCCCTGCGGCCTCGGAGCGGTCGGTCAGGATGACCTTCGCACCCTCGGCGACAAACCGTCGTGCATGGGATTCGCCCATGCCGCGAGCGGCGCCGGTGATCAGTGCTACCTTGCCTTCGAGACGGTTCATCACGTGGCCTTTTCCAACCGCTGAAACTTCGGAACGAGACAGCCGGGTCGACGCGCCGAACGCCGACCCCGACAGTCAGGAGTTAGAACTTCACCGACAGTTCCGCACCGAAGGTGCGGGGTTCGCCCGGATACCAGGTGTTGACGCCCGCCGACGCGCCAAGCGCATAGCC
>NZ_JAGMXV010000210.1 GCF_018006725.1 Rhizorhabdus sp. | reverse complement strand
CCGCTTAACAATTTCCAGATGGTGCCGAAAAAAGCGATCCCCGCTTAGCCTTTCGTAGCGGCAGCTGTTGCGTGGCCATGTCGCCGACTCTAGCGTGAGGCCATGGCTTCCGCCGCTCCCTTCACTCTGGTCGGCCCGGCGCTTCCCGCGTCGCCCGTCCTGCTGACCGTGCCGCACGCCGGGCGCTACTATCCGCCGTCGGTGGTCGAGGCAGCGCGCGTGCCGGTAACGCGGTTGCAGGCGCTCGAGGATCGTTATGCCGATGCGCTCATCGGGCCGGCCGTCGCGCAAGGGGCGACGGCAATCGTGGCCAGCGTCGCGCGGGCGACCATCGATCTCAACCGTGACCCGCGCGAGATCGATCCGGCGATGATCGACGGGGTTCTGGCGCCCGAGGATCTTCTGCTGAGTGGCAAGGTGCGCGCAGGCCTGGGCCTGTTTCCCCGCCGGCTTCCATCCTGCGGCGACCTGTGGCGGCGACGCCTGACGCTGGATATGGTCCAGAACCGGATTGCCGAGCTTCATGCTCCCTATCACGCAGCGATCGCCCAGCGGCTGGAACTCACCCGGCAGCGTTTCGGCGCGGCCGTCCTGATCGACTGCCATTCGATGCCGCCGCTGCCGGTGCGGCAGCCGGACGGACCGGTGCGTATCGTCGTGGGGGATCGGTTCGGAGCGGGCGCGTCGATCGCCGCGGTCGATCTGATAATGGCGGTGATCGAGAGCGTCGGCCTGATCGCGGCGCGCAACCATCCTTATGCCGGCGGCTATACGATCGACCGTCATGGCCGGCCCCGGCATAATGTGCACGCGATCCAGATCGAATATGACCGGTCGCTCTATCTCGATGCCGCTCTGGATCGGCCCGGACCCAATGTGGAGGGATGCGGCCGCCTGCTGGCGACGATCGCGAGCCGGTTGGAGAGCCTGTTCAGGCCCGAAATGCCGATCGCTGCGGAATAAGGGAAGACCCTGATAAAAGAACCACCTCGTGCTTTCGCACGAGGTGGCCAAGGTTCAGGGAGGAACGCATCCCGGGGGATGCGTCGTACGGGGCCGCGAAAGGGGGGCACGACCACCGCACATCCACAAGATAGGTCCACTGTCCCGATGTTTCAAGAACAGTTCGACCCATTTTGGGAAATTCCTTAGTTCCGCAGCACTTTCCCCCCGATTTGCCTCAGGCCTGCGCTTCGACCGGGGTCACCGGCGGCGCCTTGCCCTGCTGCGCCTGCATGCCGAACACGTCGCGAATCAGCGACAGCGAGAAGAGGTGGGCGTAGATCAGCGGCAGGAGGCCGCTCTGGACCATCTTGCGCAGCACGTCGCCGCGAAGCTCCTTGAGCTTGTCCTCGGAAATAATCTGGAAACCGCGATAGACGAAAGGCTGGCCGCCTTCCGGCTCGATCGTGACTTCGCCATCGATCAGCAGCTTGTTCTGGATCAGCTCCTGCATGAACATGCCGGTGCGCATGCCGGCCTGCTCGAACTGCTCGCAGAAAGCGAGCGTGTTTTTGGTCGCCTCAGCCGGCTCCTCGCCGTCGAACAGCGGCATGCCGTCCTCAAACTCGCCGATCACGCCCGACGTGCCGTCGAAGCACAGCGACAGATCGTCGCTGTCAGGACGCAGCCGGGCGAGCATGAACGGATAGCGGCGGACATAGGCCGGGATGTAGATGTCGCGGGTAGGCATGCCCTTCTCGTCGACGAACACATTGACGCCGTCGTTGAGGCCGAACAGCGCCAGCGGTACGGGATCGGGGCCCGCCGAAAAGACGATCGGATAGAAGCGCTGCGCGGAAATGAACTCCTCGACGGTCAGCGGCACCGCATGGGCGGTGGCGAAGAACTCGGCCGTTTCCAGCGTGCGCGCCTTCCAGTTGGCGTGGAGCTGGCTCGAGAGCGGCTGCAATTCATTGTAGAAGAGGGGCAGGGCGTTGGCCGGGGCAGTCGCCATCGACAATCTCCTGAAAACCGGTTGAGAGGTGGATGATTTCGCGGGTTACGGGCCCGGACGATCGTGCCGCCGTCTATTGATCCTTGGCCTCTGGCGCAAGCGGAACAAGCTTGCCGGGGTTCATGATGCCGAGCGGATCGAGCGCCTGCTTTATCGCCCGGAGGGCGGCGAGCCGCACCGGATCGCCAAGGCGCGCGAACTCGGCGAGCTTGGCCTGTCCGATCCCATGCTCGGCCGACAGCGAACCGCCGGCCGCCGCAACGAGGTCATGGACCATGGCCGTGGCCTCGCGTCCGTGCGCTGCGATCCAGCTTTCGCGATCGGCATCGGCGGGCGGGAGCAGGTTGAAATGGATGTTTCCGTCGCCGAGATGGCCGAACGCGATGATCCTGGATCCTGGAAAGCGGGCCTCGATGCGGGGCCCTTCCTCTTCCAGGAAAGTCGGCATCGCCGATACGGGAACCGAAATGTCGTGCTTGAGCGAAGGACCGTCGCGCTTCTCGGCTTCGGAAATCGACTCGCGCAGGGCCCAGAGCGCTTCGGCCTGGGCTTCGCTGGCCGCGATGGTGGCGTCCAGGACCAGACCGTGTTCCATCGCATCGGTCAATGCGGCTTCCAGCAAGCTTGCGGGCGGAGCATCGTCACGGTTGCCGACCGCCTCGATCAGCACGTTCCAGGTGGAGGGGCTGGCCAGCGGCGCCCGCGTGCCGGGAATCCTTTCCAGAACGAGCGTCAGCGCATCGGCCGGGATGAGTTCGAAGCTCTCGATGCTCTCGGGCGAGCGCTCCTCGAGCCTGCGCAGCAGGTCCAGGGCCTTCGCCGGGCTGTCGAGCCCGACCCAGGCGACCGCACGCGCGCCCATTGAAGGTACGAGCCGTAGCGCGGCGGCGGTGATTATGCCCAGTGTTCCCTCGGCCCCGGTCAGCAACTGGCGCAGGTCGTAGCCGCGATTGTCCTTGCGCAGCGTAGCCAGGCCCTCGAACAGCGCGCCATCGGGCAGCACGGCTTCCAGCCCCAGGACGAGCGAGCGCACCGGGCCGAAGCGCAGCACCTGCGTTCCGCCCGCATTGGTCGAAACGAGTCCGCCGACCGTCGCCGAACCCTTGGCGGCAAGCGACAAGGGAAAGCGCCGTCCGATCGCGGCGGCGGCGGCGTGCAGATCCGACAGGATGACCCCGGCTTCGGCAATGATCGCGTTGTCGGTCGCCGAAGTGGTGCGGATGCGGTTCATCCGTCGCATCGACAAGAGTAGCGCCGAGCCGTCGGCGGGCGGCGTGGCGCCGGCGACCGTGCCGGTATTGCCGCCTTGCGGAACCAGCGCGACACGCGCTTCGGCTGCGAGGCGGACGATCGCCGACACCTCATCGGTCGTTGCCGGAGCAAGCAGGGCGATGCTCGTGCCGCTGTATCGACCGCGCCAGTCGGTCAGCCATGGCGCGATCAAATCGTCGTCGGTGACGCATCCCTGCGGACCCAGCAGGTCAAGCAGGCGGGCGATGAGAGTGGCGTCTGGTCGGTTGAGCTGCGGCATGGGCGGAACATAATGTAGCGCTGGCGCGATTAGCCAGCGTAACCGACATGCACGACAGTTCATCGGTCGTTCAACCGGTTGCACCGATGAGGATCGGGCCTATGGGTGGGCCAGACACCAAATGGTGCGGTGAAAAGGGTGGAACGTCGGACGTGAATTTCGGCCGCTTGCCGCGAGTCCTGACCATCGGGGTGCCGCTGGCCTCGATCGCCGCCCTGTGCCCATTGCTTCCTGGATGGGCCGAGCCTGCGCGCACGGTGTTGGCACAGATGAGCATTCAGCAGACACTGGTCGTCCGCGTTCCCGCGCGAGTGCCGCAGAAGCCCCTCAAATGGAAAGAGAAGAAAGGCCCGAAATGCGTGGTGATGTCGAGCATAGCGGGTGCCGCCGTCGTCGCCGATGACGCTATAGACCTGGCCATGCGCGGCGGGCAGCGGCTGCGTGCCGAGTTTTCGTCCCGCTGCCCCGCGCTTGATTATTATTCCGGCTTTTACATTCTTCCGACCGACGATGGCCGGATCTGCGCGGGCCGCGACGTCATCCGGACCCGTTCGGGCGGACAGTGCGAGATACGGCGTTTTCGCAAGCTCGTGCTCGACGACTGAGGGGCGCCGGGCCGCATAATCCTTGACAAATGGCGCATTGACGCCCAATCGCCCGGTCGGTGCGGATTTGGTTTCCGCACGCTTTTCCGGATAGCTTCATGTCCTTTGCCGATCTCGGCCTTTCCGACGAACTTCTCCGCGCCGTAGTGGAGTCCGGCTACACCGAGCCTACGCCGATCCAGGCGCAGGCGATCCCGCCTGTCCTGATGATGAAGGACTTGATCGGCATTGCCCAGACGGGCACCGGCAAGACGGCCAGCTTCGTTCTCCCGATGATCGACATTCTGGCCCACGGCCGCAGCCGCGCGCGCATGCCGCGCTCGCTGATCCTCGAGCCGACCCGGGAGCTGGCGGCGCAGGTTGCCGAGAATTTCGAGAAATATGGTAAATATCATAAGCTTACCATGGCTCTCCTTATTGGCGGTGTGAACATGGGCGAGCAGGTCGCCGCGCTCGAAAAGGGCGTGGACGTGCTGATTGCTACTCCGGGCCGCCTCATGGATCTGTTCCAGCGCGGCAAGATCTTGCTGACCGGCTGCAGCCTGCTGGTGATCGACGAAGCCGATCGCATGCTCGACATGGGCTTCATCCCCGACATCGAGGAAATCTGCACCAAGCTTCCGGCGCAGCGGCAGACGCTGCTGTTCTCGGCCACCATGCCGGCACCGATCAAGAAGCTGGCGGACAAATTTCTGTCCAATCCGAAGCAGATCGAGGTGTCGCGTCCGGCGAGCACCAATTTGTCGATCGACCAGTCGCTCGTCGAAACATCGAGCCGGGGCAAGCGCGATACTTTGCGCAGCCTGCTTCGCAGCGAAGCGGTGACCACCGCGATCATCTTCTCCAACCGCAAGACCACCGTGCGTGATCTGGCCTCCAGCCTGGCGCGGCATGGTTTCAAGGCGGGCCAGATTCATGGCGATATGGAGCAGCCGGAGCGCCTGCGCGAACTCGATCGCTTCAAGGGCGGGGAGATCAACATCCTCGTCGCGTCCGACGTCGCCGCGCGCGGCCTGGACATCAAGGGTGTGAGCCACGTCTTCAATTTCGACGTGCCCTGGCACCCGGACGATTATGTTCACCGCGTGGGCCGTACGGGCCGTGGTGGCGCGACCGGTACCGCGATCACGCTGGTGACCCCGGAAGATGCCGAAGCCATCGCTGCGATCGAAAAGCTGACAGGCGCGCCGTTGCCGCGTCGTCCGCGTGCCGATGGCGCGGAAGCGCCTGCCGAGCAAGCCGAAGCGGCACCCCGCGAAAAGCAGCCCCGTCGCGACAAGGCCCCCCGCGAAGAGCGGGCGCGCCCCGAGCCGACCGAGCGCAAGGCGGAGACCGCGCCTCAGCGCGAACCGCGCCGTGACGATCGCCGCCCCCGCCGCGACGATCGCCGCGATCGGCATGATGACGGCCCGGACGATGGCTGGAACGGGCCGGTGCCGAGTTTCCTGACGGTCGGCCTTACCAACTGATCCGCGTTCCGGGCGAAACGCGAAGGGCCGGATCACCCCGCACAGGGTGACCCGGCCTTTTCTTCATTTTGACAGATCGACCACCATGGTCCGCATGAGGGTCAGGGCAGGATCGAGGCTTGCTACCGGCGCGCGTTCGTCGAGGCCATGCGCGAAGTCGTCCTCGGGTCTAAGAAACATGCCCAGGACACCGTAGCTCGGGACTCCCTTGGCGCGAAAATAGAGGCTGTCCGTGGCACCCGCTGCCATCACGCCCGAAATGGGCAGGCCTGGATAGCTGAGGTCGATTCCCTTCCGCACGGCGTGCATCAGATCGGGGCGCAACGGCGAGGCGTCGCTGGCGAGGGGCGCGCCCAGCGTGACCATCTTCGCTTTCTCATTCGCTGCGACTTTCCAAAGGGTTGTCCGGATTTCCTCGACCGATTCCCCAGGAAAAATACGGCAGTTCACCGAAAGGCTGGCTTTCTGCGGCAGAGCGTTGAGCGCATGGCCACCGGAGATCATCGTGGGAACGCAGGTCGTGCCGGTCTGCCCGACCCATTCCGGATCGGCACGCAGTTTCTGCAGCGCATCGCTGTCCGCTGGATTGTCCGCGAAACGCTGCAGCGCGGCGCCCGTTTCGCCTTCGAGCTTGGCGCCCGCCTGCCGCATATAGGAAGCGGTGAGCTCGCTCGTCCGGGCGGGGAAGCGAAAAGCGGCAATTCGCTGGGCGATGGCCGCGACCTCCGCAATGGCGTTGGTCGGTCCGGGGCGGCTCGAATGCCCGCCAGGATCGGTGATCGTGAACTCGAAGTCGGCATAGGTCTTTTCGGCGCCCTGCACATAGAAAGCGACTGGCTTGCCTGTTTCGTCAAGCTGCCCACCGCCACCATCGGCGTTGAGCAGAAGTTCCGCCTCTCCCGCATAGCGTTCGGCCAGCCGGGCGGTGGTCGCCATGTCGGTCTCTTCGTCGCCCGACAGCAGCAGCAGGATGTCGCGCCGCGGCTTGAAGCCCTCGCGCTTCAACTGCATCAACGTCGAGACGAGAACCGCGTCGCCGAATTTCATGTCGAGCGACCCACGGCCATAAACGAATCCACCTTCCTCGACCGGTGTGAAGGGATCGCGGGTCCAGTCCGACGGGCGGGCCTCGACCACATCCATATGGCCGGATAGCAGGATCGCCTTGTCTTTGCCGCCGGAGGTCCCGCGATAGCGCGCGGCGAGGGAGACCGCGTCGCCCTGGCCCTCGATCACGATGTCTTCGGCGGCGAAGCCCGCCCCGCGCAGCTGCGAGGCGACATAGTCGGCCATCCGCCGCATCTCGCCACGTCCCTGGACGGTCGGAATGGCGATCATCGCCTTCCACATCTTCAGCGCTTCGGCATGTTGCGCGGGCGATGTCTTGGCGCTGGCTGCCGCGACAGGGCTCGCGGTCCAGGCAAGCGGCGCGGATGCGGCGACAAGGAGAGCGATTTTTCGAAATGAGAGCATAAGGGTAGGCCTCGCAAGGTGATGTGCGAGATTGGTCGACCCACCGATCGCCGTCAATCGCGCTCCCCGCGCGCGGCGTCGACGATCTGGCGGAACTTGCGCCGCCATCGCCCGCGGTTACGCTCGCGTCGACGACGGCGGCGGTCGCGCAGATTGTCGATCAGCTGGTGCGTTCCCCT
The DNA here is from genome assembly GCF_018006725.1 of Rhizorhabdus sp. Taxonomy (GTDB): domain Bacteria; phylum Pseudomonadota; class Alphaproteobacteria; order Sphingomonadales; family Sphingomonadaceae; genus Rhizorhabdus. Next base: position 598 of record NZ_JAGMXV010000210.1, on the reverse strand, counting down.
CCGCAGAAATCCCCGAAAGAGCCCGCGATTGGACAGGGGCTCGAATCGCTCGTCGACAGATTCCGGATCGAGCAGTCCACTGGCGCCCATGGCATAGGTGGTATCGCTCAGCTTTTCCGGCTCGAACGGCTCCAGCGTTTTTCCCGTGCCCCTCAGGCATTCGATCGCCCCGATCAGCGATCCGGTCCGCTCGAAGGCGTCGCGGATCTCCTGCTCGGTGGTGCCGAGATGTTCGGCGAGCAACCGCTCGCGCAACAGGGCAATGGCCGGGTCGGGTGCATCCTGCTCACTGCGGTCGATCGCGATGTCGCACTCGCTGTCGAGGCCCATCGACCGGTTGTTCATGTTCGACGACCCCACGCGCAGCAGCAGGTCGTCGACGATCATCAGCTTGGAGTGAACATATATGTGGTGCCCGCCGGCGGTGACGGGGGTGTAGATCTGGAAGCGGTCGTGCTGGTCGATCTCGGCCAGTGCATAGAAGAGCTCGGCGCGCGCGCTGCCCATCACGGCTTCCTGCAGCCAGCCATCGGCGCTGACCGGGTTGATGATCACGATCTCCGGACCATCTGGCTCCTCGAGGCGCTTGGCTATTGCC
>NZ_JAGMXV010000209.1 GCF_018006725.1 Rhizorhabdus sp. | reverse complement strand
CCGCGTCGCATCGGTCCGCGACGAACTGGGTGTAAGCGTGCCTGAGCGTCTGTCGGGGCAGTTGCATGGCCCCGCATCGGCGACCCCGGGTGCGGTAAACCAATGGGGCAACCAGCGCGCAGCCGGCGTCAGGGCGCAAGGGCCGGACGTGTCGATCCGGGAGAGTTCGCGCGATCTCGACCTGGCCGGCAATGTCGCAGACGCGATTCCGACTGCGTCAGTGCGCATCACCCGTGGCGCATTCGAGGTCGGCAATCAGGTTGATGAGGCGAGAGGCACGGCAACGCGCCTTGGGGAGCATGTTCAGGATCGAAACGATTCATGGATCGGTGCAACTGTCCCGGGCGTCGAGGCAACACGGGATTGGGTGCGCGACAATTTAGGGATCGGTAGTGGCTCCAGCCACGTCTTCGAAGTCCCTCGTGGCGAACGTGCGATCCTGCCGATCTCGGGCCGACTGAGTTCCGGTATGGGCGGTCGGGTCGATCCAGTGACAGGCGAACCGGGCCGTCATCATCGTGGCGTGGATATCGCCGCGCCGGCAGGGACGGAGATCCGGGCACCTGCATCGGGCCAGGTCATCCGAAACGACTACCAGGCTAACGGTGCCGGCAATTATGTGGTTCTGCAGCACGGTGACGGCTCACAGAGCAAATACTTCCACATGCAGGAACGGTCCGGTCTGCAGGTCGGAAGCAGCGTCGATGCAGGCGCCGTGATCGGTCGCGTAGGCAGCTCCGGGAAATCAACCGGATCGCATCTCCACTACGAATTGTGGAAAGATGGCGTTCCGGTCGATCCGAGACGATTTCAGCTTAGGAATTGAAGGGTACGATAAAAAAAGCAATTACTAACAGGATAAGAACGAATACAACGACCCAGCCATTAGTGCCTTCAGCAATCTGAGATTCCTCCACCGATGGGAGAACCTGATCCATCAATTCCCGCCCGCGGGGTGTGCTCAGATCGTACATATTCTCAGGGCTGGCATAGTAGGACGAGCTGGGAAGCGATGACCCACCAATCGGATACCGATCCCAGTTCATCTGGCCAGTTTCGTGGTTCAACATGGCCGCTCCTTCCTCAATCCATAGCTGACCGTGCTGGTCAGAATTAGGCTTGCAAAGCCTAGCCCGGCTTATTCATCGGGCTCAGTCAGCAGGGTTGGCGGGAGTGGTGTAAGCGATTGCTTTGATGTAGGAAAATGGGTGTCTAGACCAGTCCTGCAGCGAGGCAATTTATGCCACGGGCCACACCCGCCGGGAGCGATGATAGCGCGCCGGGATTTTCGTTTCCAGCGATCGGGCGCAAGAAGATCACAGCCGCGTTCGACGGAGGTCGGCTCACCTCGGATGGCGGTGTTCTGCTGCTGGCACAGGCCGAGCGCGCGATGGGGCTTTGCCGGCGGCTTGCGGCTTGCATTGCCGATCCGCGGGACCCTGTGCGGGTGATCCATCGCCTTGATGACATCCTGCGTGCCCGGGTGTTCGCGATCGCCTGCGGCTATGAAGACGCCGATGATCTCGACGCTCTGCGCGACGATCCGGGCTTCCGTCTGGCGCTGGGCAAGCTGCCGGGATCGGGCGCGGGGCTGGCCAGCCAACCGACGATGAGCCGGTGGGAAAATGCGCCGACCACACGCGAACTGGCCAGGATGATGGCCGCGATGATCGACATCTACTGCACCAGCTACCCCGCCGCGCCGGCGGCGGTGACGCTGGATATCGATGACACCTGTGACGTTGTTCATGGCTATCAGCAGCTCTCCTTCTGGAACGGGCATCATGGCGAGCGCTGCTTCCTGCCGATCCATGTCTACGACACTGCCACCGGCCGACCGGTGGCGATGCTGCTGCGCACCGGCAAGACACCGTCGGGCGCCGAAGCTGCCGGCCACATCCGGCGCCTGGTGCGCCATCTGCGCCGGCACTGGCCCGAAACGCACATCACCATCCGCGGCGACGGGCACTATGGCCGGCCCGAGGTCATGGCCTTCTGCGAGGCGGCCGGCGTCGACTACGTGTTCGGCCTGCCGACCAACGCCGCGCTGCGTGCTGATCCCGAAATCGTCGCTGCCGCCGATGCCTGCGCGGTTAAGCGGGCTCAGCGCCAATATCCGGTCCTGCGCAACTATGCCGAGACCCGCTACGGCGCGAAGAGCTGGAAGTGCCAGCGCCGCGTCGTCGCCCGGATCGAGGCCAGCACGCTGGGCATGGACATCCGCTATGTCGTCACCTCGCTGGCCGAAGGTTCGGCTGAGCATATCTACGACACCCTCTACTGCGCGCGCGGCAACGCCGAGAACCTGATCAAGCGCCACAAGACCCAGCTTGCCAGCGATCGTACCTCGTGCCGCTCAGCCAATGCCAACCAGATGCGCCTCATCCTGCACACCGCCGCCTACTGGCTCGTGTGGCGCATCCAGCAGGAAATCCCGAAGGCTGCCGCGCTCGCCACCGCCGAGTTCGCAACGCTGCGCCTGCGGTTGCTCAAGGTCGCCGCCCGCGTCATCGAAACCGCTACGCGCATCCGCGTCGCCTTCGCGTCAGCCTGTCCCGATGCCAGCCTGTTCAGAACCATTGCCACCGGCCTCCGGCCGGCACCCACATAACCAGCGCGGCAGTGCCGCCCAAAGCCCGAGCCCTCGTCCTTCAACCTCGAAAAGCCCATCGATCCTGACGCGGTGAAAAAAACCGCCGGAGGAGCTTGCTCTGATCACCCGACGACCGACAAACCATGCTCGCACGAACCCGGAGCGGAGGCCTCATGAATAGTGCGGGCTAGCATATCGGATTGAGTTTTGCGAGGGTTTTCACCCGCACTGACGGAGTGAGGCATGGCGGAGCAGAGCGGCGAGAATCCGGGCACGATCGAACGCTACGAGGCGCTGCTGCGCGAGCATCTGCTGTTCTACGATGCGCTGCGTCTGCGCGAGCGTCGGCCGAGGAGCGCGGCGCAGCGCCAGTTCCAGGACGTGGCGTGGGGGAAGGCCGCGCCGGTCACCGATCACGAGCTCGCCTATGTCTGGCACTTGAAGGCGCGTAGGATCGCGCCGTTCAACATTCCGGTGCCGGCACCGCATATCGACGACGTGATGGCCGGATTCGACGTCGGCGCGCGGCCGGTGAGTGGCGACGTTGGCACGAAATGGGATAATGCCTGGCGCGAGTATCGCGGTGGCCGGGAGTTCTTCTAGCCTGGGCACGATGAAGGAGCCGGACCGATCTGCAACCGATATCGGCTGAGCGCCAAACAGGCCGCGGTGATGCGGGCGGTAGGTTTCGAGCCGCCTTATCCCGAGGACGAAACCTATCCGGTGCCGCGCGAGATTTTTCCGACCGGCAAGAAGACCGCGCGCTATGGTCTGGTCGTCAGGCGGGCAGGGGAGGGTAACCGCCCGCTTGAGCCGATCACGATGGAATGGGGCTTCCCGACTAAGGTAGCGAGCAAGCGCGACCCGGCGGTCAAGCTGGATAAGTTCGTCACCAATGCGCGGAATCTCTCATCGTCGATGTGGAAGCCGTCGATCGCCAGTCCCGATCGCCGCTGCCTGGTCCCGTTCACGCATTTCGCCGAACCACATCCCGAGGGCGGGAAGGGCGATGACGGCAAACCCCGCCAGATGTGGTTTTCGCTGCCCGACCAGCCCATCGCCTTCTTCGCCGGTCTGTGGCGGCCGACCGAGCGCGGCGATGCCTATGCCTTCTGCACCACCTCTCCCAACCCCACCGTCGATCCCTGGCATCCCAAGGCAATGCCGGCGATCCTTCACCCTCGCGATTTCACGGCATGGCTCGACGGCAGCTATGAAGACGCCCTGAAGCTCGTCCGCCCCTATGAGGGCGAGATGAGCGCGCAGGAGGCAACTCCCGATGGCGGCGCGACGTGAACCGGGCTAAGGCCGGTCCAATCATTCACCACCGGGACGTGTTCATGACGACGACATCCGATCTGGCCGAACAGCTCTCCAATACCCATGGCCTCGCAAAGGCGGACGCCAGGAAGGTCATCGATGCGATCCTTGCGAACATCACCGCGGCTGTCGCGACCGGCGAGGAAGTCAGCCTCAACGGGTTCGGCAAGTTCAAGCTGAAGGACACCCCAGAGCGCCAGGGGCGCAACCCGTCGACGGGCGAGGCGATCACGATCGCGGCGTCACGCAAGCTGACGTTCGCGCCGGCGAAGGCGGTCCGCGATCGGATGAACGGCAAGTGATAAACGGGCCAGGGTTTTAGAACGCTGGCCTAAACTGAGGGGACTTCATGGCCGATACCGCAGCCGACTACCGCGCGAGGGCAGCGGCCGACCTTGCCGAGGCCCAGCAGCTCGTTCTGCCCCATGCTAGGGACCGTATGCTGCATTCGGCCGATCGCTGGTCGAAGATGGCTGATGCGGCCGATCGCCGTGTCCGGTAACGAAAGCACGACGGTCGCGCTCGACGTGGCTAACTGGTCAGCGGTCCAGGCAATGGTCGAGCGTCTCGACGACAGGGCTGTGATAGCGATCTACGAGCTGGCCGAAGGCGCTGGTCCGGTCGCGGACCTCGCGGCCGCACAGATGGAAAAACGCAACCTCGACTATTGAGCCAAGTTAAGAGTTCGGCCGCTGGTTAAGCCGCTGTTGCCAAGCCGGCACAAGCCTGCGGTTTCAAGCCGAAGTGCGACACGCCTCGTGGCAGCGGGGGCAGCGTGGAGCCCCCAAGCAGCGCAGCGCTGCCCCCGCTGAGGTGGCCCCATCACGGCTCCTGCGCTCTTGGACCCGCTGCACCAGCAGCGGGCTTGGTCACGGCGGCGGTGCCTCGCGCCGCGCTTTTGTTAGCGGATTGGTAGCGGAGATGTGCCATCCCGATAGACAGCTTATGCTTGGGATTACATCATGATGCCGGCCTGCCGGACTTACGTCGCTGTCTCGGCGCTTATCGGACTCAGTGCGTGTGGGACAGCATCGTCTTCACCGCTCGACAGCTTCAACCACGCCCACTGCGTGGCCGCATTCTACTACGGCAGGCAGATTGCGTTAGGCGGCCCAAAGCCGAACCTTGAGCTGGCGGTTCAGTCTACAGCTAGATTTCTCTTCGAGGGTAAGCGTATGAAGGCCGATGGCACACTTCAAACAAGTGAGATGGAGTCCGCGGCCGTGCTGAGCGCTCATGGCCGCGACACCGAGGCCATGACCCATCTCTTACTCGATTGCGCGAGACGGCAGGATGCCGATCCTGCATACCGAGCGCTGAACGAAACTGGCCAACTGATGGCAGCAGCTCGCAAGACAGACCCCGCCTGCAAAAGTGATCGGGTGTGTGGGATGATGCGGTAGGGTTCGATCGGCGGGAATCAGAAGGCAGGCAGTCACCAGCGCCCTGATACGGAGGGCAGATGGATCAAGGGCGTGAGTCGATGATTAACGCGAGCGACGTGGATCGGATCGCGCAGGGATGGATAAACGAGTATTCTCAAGATCCATACGTCGTGCGTGTTGAACGCGATCGCAGATACTACTTCGAGCTCGACGATTTGATTTATCAGGACCCGCAGTCCGCTCTGCTCGTTTTCGAGGTGGCGGCTAGGCAAAATCTCAGTGATTGGTGTCAAGAAGGTCTCGCGGGTGGACCGATCCGGGAGTTTCTTTACCTCCATCCTGATGTCTACGCATCTGAGCTCGCCCAGATTGCCTCGCGGACACCTGCCTTCTCGAAGCTTTATGCCCTAGCGCTCGAGGGCATGTAGTGTCCGACTTTGGCAGGGAAGCGGAACGTCTGCTTACAGGGCGCCGAGGGCAATACTTGAAATGGCGCGGCACCACGGTCTGCCGAAAACGATGGATTATCGGGAAAGAGGCGAAGCAGCTCCGATCGCACTCGCCTGATGCTGAACCGCCCACGCTTCCAGCCACCGAATGGCGAAGGCGAGCACCGGACGAGCATCGACCAACAACGACGGCGCAGCGCCGATCGCACCCTGATTGCCCCCGCCATCCTCGACATAGGCGGTCACGATCTGCTCGATGTAGTTTTCAGGCAAATCCTCGTGGATCGGGTCGCCAGTCTCGAACTCCTCCATGAAGTGCCATTCCGTGCCATCGGCGCCTGCAAACGGCACTTCGATCCGGATCGTTCGCTTATCGGCTATGTTAGCAAGGTGGTCGGCATGATGGACCAACGTCATGGTGTCCCACGGCGCGCCAACCATCAGAACTCGCCCGTCAATTTCGACCAGCTTGGACAGAGGAGTGTTCTCGCCGAAACCATAGTCGAGGCGGTGATCGGCCGTGATCCAGTCCGCCAGCTTGCCGACCGCCGCCACGGATGCGCCGGGGTTGGCACTCCGTCGCGCGCCCTTCATCGTCCGAACGAACTCGGCGATAATGCCGTTCATCCGCACCGCACGCGATGCCTGCTGGTCGAACCCAGGCACGTGGTCACGCCATTCGGGTAGAACGCGGCCATCGTCGTCCAGTAGGTCGTCGTGAACGCTATCCCAGCTCGTATAGACGAGCATCGTGCCTTCGGAGCCAACCACATCGAGGATGGCGTTCGACAGCGCGTCCGGTCCATTCAGAAGAGGCCCGACCTTACTCATGGCAGCGTGAACCATCACGGTATCGCCTGCTCGCAGCCCGATACGGGTCAAATCGTCGCGCAGGGAGGCACGGGTGCGGAAGTCCGGAAGATCGTCGTCCATGGCGCCTTGATGCTTCATTATGGCAGGAACCCCAAGCCCGGCGGGCTATCACCCTCTTCCCGGAAGAAACGGCCACTGAGACGGCCGAGAGCTTCCCAGAAGGATGGTTGAACGGGAAAGCTCTGGCCGTATCCGTCAGTCGCGCACGATCGCCAAGGCGAAGCCGTCCCAGCCTTTTTCGCCAACCGTCTGGATCGCGGTCGCGTCCAGACGCGGCTCGGACGCGATGATCTCTAAAAAGGCGCGAACGCCCTGCACGTTCGCATCTTCACTCGCCGGGTCTTTCACCGCACCGCCACGCACGACGTTATCGCCGACGATGACCGTTCCAGGCCGGGAGAGTTGAAGCGCCCACCGAAGGTAATCCGGATTGTTCGGCTTGTCCGCGTCGATGAAAATAAGATCGAATGGACCCGCTAACGTCGGCAGAACATCGAGCGCCTTACCGACATGAAGTTCGATCAACTCGCTCAATCCGGCACGATTGATGTTCCGCTGTGCCGTAGCGGCGTGCCTCTCATCATACTCGATCGTAACAACTTTGCCGCCGATCGGCAGCGCACGCGCCATCCAAATGGTGCTGTACGCCCCGAGCGTTCCGATCTCCAGAACGCGCGTGGCTCCGACCATCCGGGCAAAGAGCGCCAGCATTTTCCCTTGCGTGGCAGACACATCGTGGGCCGGCAGGTCGTTGTCTGCATTGTCGGCCAATGCAGATCGTAGATGCTCGTCCTCAGGCGCGAGCAGACCGGTAAGATACTCATCAACTGCCGCCCAGCTCGCGGAGTCGGCCGTCGGATAATCTGGAACTCGCATTTCAACGCCTCGAAAGTGAGTGATCCTTCTCGGCATAAGGCATTTGGCATGTTTCCCTCAAACGAAGGTCGCGTGGGACGGCTGACGGCGGGAAGGCGCGCTCGATGGCAACGAGGGCGCCATTTTCCCGAAATGTGTTCCCGATTGGCTTTTCCCGAAACTGCCCGGTGCAGATGGAGAAACGGGACAACCTATGGCCGTCTGATCGACCTCCCCTTGGCGGTCGAAGCTGTTGGCAGATAACGTGAGTGCGACGCCTCGTTTGCGAGCAGCGCCGGATGATGGCGAGCACATTGGCAGCTAATTCGAGCACGGTGCCACGCGCCAGTGGCAGATAGCGTGAG
>NZ_JAGMXV010000027.1 GCF_018006725.1 Rhizorhabdus sp. | reverse complement strand
CAGCATCGCTTCGCGATTTTCGAGCATATAGGACACGCCCGAGGGTGTGCGTGCATTGTCCTCGAGCACCCAGAAATCGTCGGGCCCGGTGCGCACCAGATCGATGCCACAGATATGGGCGAACACGCCATGTGGCGGCTTGGCTCCGGCGAGCATCGGACGGAATTGCGGGTTGGAAAGGATCAGTTCCTCGGGAACGACCTTGTCGGCGAGGATCTTTCGGGGGCCGTAAATGTCGGCGAGGAAGGCGTTGATCGCCTCGACGCGCTGGACGAGGCCTTCGGAAAGATTGGCCCATTCGTGGGCGGTGAAGATGCGCGGGACGATGTCGAAGGGAATGATGCGCTCGGCCGATTCATCTTCCCCATAGACGGCAAAGGTAATCCCAAGTTGTCGAAAGGCGGCTTCGGCGGCCTTCTGTCTTCGATCGAGTTCGCTAGACGGCGTATCCTCTATCCATTGCAATAATTCCGCGAACTCGGGTCGTCCTGCCGGGTCGCCCGGAGTGCCGCGGATCTCGTCGAAAGCGCCTGTCCCTGCCATACAGCTCCGTTATTGTTCGCATCGAACAGGTGGATGGTGCATCGCTTTGTTGCGACGCACAAGAGGTTTTGCGGCTTCATGGATACGGCGTGTTTCCAGCCCCCGCGTGCGCGGTCAACGCAGCGGATATTCTGCCAGTTCCCTCAACGACTTGGTCGAACGAAAAAGAGATCGGGACAGGGCTGATCAGCCCGGTTTCACCTTGCCGAGATAGGTCGAGAGGCGGTTCCGGTTGGAGCCTCGCGCCCGCGCCGGGTTAAGCAGGTCGTAGACGACCGCATTTTCGAGCACTTTCTGCACATATCCCCGCGTTTCCGCGAAGGGGATAGCTTCGATCCAGTCGACGACATCGACGCCCGGCAGGCGCGGGTCGCCATTGGCACGGATGAACTTGTTCACATTGCCCGGCCCCGCATTGTAGCTGGCGATTGCCAGCACATAATTGCCGCCATAATAATTGAGCATGCGATCGAAGAAAGCCGAGCCGATCGTGACGTTGTAGCCGACTTCGCCCAGCTTGGCCGGGTCATAAGGCAGCCCCATACGCCCTGCCTGCTCGCGCGCGGTCGCCGGCATCAACTGCATGATGCCGCGCGCTCCGGTCCTGCTGGTGGCCTCGCGGTCGAACTGGCTTTCCTGGCGCCCTATGGCGTGGATCAGGGTCCAGTGACTGCGCATCGCCTCGGGAACCGGAACTTCGGGAAAGCCGATCCGCAGCGGGTCGGGTGTGCCGCTGGTACGCGCATTGCGCGAAACCATGACCCCGAGATCGGGCCGTCCGATCGACCGGGCGAGTTCGCCCGCAAGGATATGGTCGGCATCGCTCGAGGCATTGTTGGCGATCAGGCGGATGAACTGGGTCTGATCCTTCCACTCCCCCGCGCGGCCCAAGAGACGCGCGGCGCGAACGACTTCGCTCGCCTCGAAGCTGGCGCGCGCCTGATCGGATACCGCCGCCTTCGGAGGCTCCGGCGGCAGCGCGATGTCTCGGCCGAGCCGTTCGGTCGCGAGCTGGCCGTAGAATTGATCGACATGAACCGCAGCCTGGGCGAGGTAGCTGCGTGCCCAATCGGGCTTGCCCCCGCGTTCGGCCGCGCGGCCTGCCCAGTACCAGCCCTTGGTCTGCGTACCGGGGGTCTGCGCCGCGCGCGAGTAGCGATCGAACATCGTCACCGCGTCGTCGAAGCGACCGAGCTTTTCCATCGCGACGGTGCCGGCCAGCCACATCAGGCTGGTATAGTCGTCGCGCTCAGCGAAGGGGCGGTCGCGGATGCGCGTGCCGGGCGGGAAGGCCTGTTCGGCGTGCTTGGCGATGGCGAGTGCGAGATCGAACTGGCTGTCGGCGCGGGCCGCCTGGGCGAAGCTCAGCAGATTGTCGAGGAAGTAGGCCGTGTCGAACGGAGCGGCCGTGAGGTTGCGCGACTGGGCGAGCCAGATTCGCGCCGCCATGCTGTCGCCCCTGTCCCGCAGATAGCGCGCCCGCTCGATCATGAAGCCCGGATCGTGGTTCACAGCGTCACCGGCGGCATCGATCTGCGCCTGCACGTCGGCGTCTTGCCGGACGAGCGCAAGGCGCGCGGAATAAAGCGGTCGGCGAGCCGGCGAGGTGTTGGCGAGTTGTCGTGCCGCAGGTGTCGTCGCGCGATCGAGCAGCAGGCGCTCCATGCGGCGGTCATGATCGGCCACCGTCATGGTCGCACCGAAACGGGCGGTCAGCCGTGCCTCGTCGTCCTGCGTCAGGCCCTTGGTGACCCAAGCGGCGGCGGCATTGCGCCGTGCCTCTGCCATGCGGCCGGTCGTCGCGAGCGCCTCGGCGAAGCGCGTCTGGCCGGCAGCGGTGAGCGGCGGGAAACGCGTGAAGAAGTTGATCAGATAGGCGGCGTCGAACCCGCCGGCATCGATGCGGCGTTCTGCCGCGCGCCGCATGGCGCTTTCGCCCGGCCATCCGGGATGCGCCATCAGAAAGGCCGCATAGTCGCGGAACGGCAGGGAATCGCTCTGTTGCAAACGGCGCCATTCGGCGATCACGCCTTGCAGGACATCGTCGCGCCAGGCGGGAGCGCTCTGCACCGGCGACGACGTCGAAGGCGGCGGCGCTGGCTGAGGCACGATCGTCGCAGCAATCGCTGCGGTAGAGACCAACAGCGCGACGCTCAGAAAAAGGCGGCGTGAGCGTCTGGACAGGGGAGGGGGCGCGAACCTATGGGGCGCTGTCGTTTCTCGGACGGACGTCATCGGGCTACTATGGCCATTGCGGATGCCGAGGTGAAGGGAGTGCGTGATGTTCAGCGGGTCGATTCCAGCCTTGGTGACGCCATTTCGCGACGGGACGTTCGACGAGAAGCTCTTTCGGACCTTCGTCGACTGGCAGATCGCGGAAGGATCGAGCGCGCTGGTGCCGTGCGGTACGACCGGCGAGAGCGCGACGATGTCGATCGAGGAGCATAACCACGTCGTTCGCGTCTGTATCGAGCAGGCCAAGGGCCGCGTTCCGGTGATCGCGGGTTGCGGATCGAACGATACGCTGGTCGCGCTCGAACATATGAAGTCGGCGCAGGCCGCCGGCGCCGATGCGGCGCTGGTCGTGCTGCCTTATTATAACCGCCCCAACCAGGACGGCATCCTTCTCCATTATCGCTATCTGGCGGAGCATTGCAGCCTGCCAATCGTGGTCTACAACGTTCCTGCCCGTACCGTGACCGACATCATGCCGGAAACGCTCGGAAAATTATCCGAGCTACCCGGTATCGTAGGGATCAAGGATGCCAGCGGGAAGGTCGAACGGGTTTCTGCACAGCGGCTGCATTGCGGCCCCGATTTCTGCCAGCTGTCGGGCAATGACGATATGGCGCTTGGCTTCATGGCGATGGGCGGCCGGGGCTGCATCTCGGTCACCGCCAACGTGCTGCCGGGCCTGTGCGCGCAGTTCCAGGCGGCCTGCCTGGAAGACCGCTGGAAGGATGCCCTCGCACTGCAGGACAAGCTGTTCCCGCTGCACGCCGCTCTATTCACCGATGCATCGCCGGGCCCGGTCAAATATGCGCTGAGCGTTACGTATCCGGACTTCCCGGCCGAACTGCGGATGCCGATGACCTGGCCGTCCGAGGCGAGCCGGTCAGCGGTCGATGCGGCACTGCGGCACGCGGGCGCACTGTAAGGTCGGGGCGTCTTCGGGAACAGCTTGCGGCTGGGCTTCGTATGCCTACTTAATCATGATGACGCGCCCGACCGCTTCCGGTCGGAGTTGTCATCGTCCTCGATAAGGCCCGCGTCCGCGGGTGGAATGAGATTTATGGCCCGACCGCGTCCTGTGGAGTTCGAGAAGAAGAAGGTGGTCGCCGATAATCGGCGGGCGCGCTTCGACTATTTTCTCGACGAGTTTTTCGAGGCGGGCATCGCGCTGACGGGCACCGAGGTCAAATCGCTTCGCTTCGGCGAGGGATCGATCGCGGAAAGCTACGCCGAGGTGAAGGACGGTCAGGTCTGGCTGGTCAACTCGAACGTGCCCGAGTTCAGCCATGGCAATCGCTTCAACCATGAGCCCAAGCGTCCGCGCAAATTGCTGCTGCACGAGCGCGAGATCGAGAAGATGCGCAACGCCGTTTCGCGTGAGGGCATGACGCTGATCCCGCTGTCGATCTATTTCAACGGTCGCGGCCGGGCGAAGGTCGAGCTGGCACTGGCCAAGGGCAAGAAGCTCCACGACAAGCGCGACACCGAGAAGGCACGCGACTGGAAGCGCGAGCAGCAGCGCCTGCTGCGCGATCGCGGCTAGGGGCGGTCGGGGGCATGTTCGACCGGATCGGCCATTGGTGGCGAAAGAACGCGCCGACGAGGGAATCGCTAGAGCAGGTGCGCTGGCTACGGCCATTTGCGCATCGCGTTCTGGAGCCGTCGCTGTGGCGCTTTACCCGGCGTTCGGTTCCGCGTGGCGTTGCGCTGGGCCTCATCGTAGGCATCTTCCTGATGATTCCCGGTCTGCAGATCATCGGGGCGGCGCTGCTGGCGCTGCCGTGCCGCGCAAATGTTCCGATCGCCGTTGCCATGACCTTCCTGAGCAATCCTGCGACGACGCCCTTCATCCTCTATCTGTCGATCGTCATCGGCAACCGCTTCGTTAATTCCTCGGCCGATGTCGGAACGGTGATGGTGATGATCAATCAGGGCGCGACCTTGGCCGACTGGTTCGCGTGGCTCGCCTCGTCGGCGGCGCCGGCGCTGGTGACTGGCCTGTTCGTCATATCGGTCGTGACGGCGGCCATCGGCTATCTGCTGTCGGGGTGCATCTGGACCGCGTGGGTCGCGCGCAAATGGAAGCAGCGCGAGCGTGGCCGGGAAGAAGCCCTGTCCTGAGGTTTGATCCTGACACTCTTGATGGTAAGCACTCCGTCATAGTCAGATCATACACCGAGGATTTCATGAAAAGCTTTGCAATCGCGCTCGTCGCCGGCTCCATGCTGGCAGGGGTTCCTCATGTCGCGTGCGCGGCAGATGGCGGCAAGCCGGCCTATGGCAGCTTCGGCTTCGACACCCAGGGCATGGACAAGACAGTCAAGCCCGGTGACGATTTCTACGCCTTCGCCAATGGCGGATGGGCGAAGAATACGCCAATTCCGGCGGACCGTTCGAACTTCGGCATGTTCACGGTGCTCGACGAACTTTCGATGAGCCGCAGTCGCGCGATACTGGACAAGGCGGCGGAGCAGCCGGGCTCGCGGATAGGCGATCTTTACGCCAGCTTCATGGACGAGAAGGCGATCGAGACGGCCGGCATCGCCCCGCTCAAGCCCATGCTCGAATCGATCGCCGCCTTGCCTGACAAGGCCGCCGTCGCCGCGAAGATGGGCGATCTCGTTCGTCAGGGAATATCGTCGCCCTTCGCCGTCTATGTCGACCAGGATGACAAGAACCCCGATGCCTACATCGCCATCTTGCGGCAGGGCGGGCTCGGGATGCCCGACCGCGATTATTATCTGAAGGACGACGCGGCACTGGCCAAGACGCGAAATGAATATAAGGCCTATCTTGCTCGTCTGCTGACCCTTGCCGGGGAGCAACAGGCGGATGAGCGCGCCGCGCGCATCGTCGCCTTCGAGACCGGGCTCGCGCAGATCCACTGGACCAAGGTCGACTCAAGGGACAGCACCAAAACCTATAACAAGTGGAGCCGCGCGGATTTCGACGCGAAGGCCGGTGGCTTCGACTGGGGGGACTATTTGAAGGCTGCGGGCCTCGACCAGCAGCAACAATTTCTCGTTGGCCAGCCCAGCGCCTTTGCTGGCACCGCCAAGGCCATCGAGGCGGCTCCGCTTGGCGTACTCAAGGATTATCTGCTCGTCGCCGCGCTCAACGCCTATGCGCCCTATCTGTCAAAGCCGTTCGTCGAGGCCGAATTTGGTTTCAACCAGACGGTGCTTTCGGGGACCCCGGAGAACAGCGACCGCTGGAAGCGTGGCGTGACCCTCGTCAAGAACCTCGTGGGCGAGGATCTGGGGCAGGAATATGTGAAGCTGCACTTCACGCCCGAGACCAAGGCCGCAGCCGACGAACTGGTCCGAAACGTGATTGCAGCCATGGGCCGCCGGATCGACGCGCTCAGCTGGATGTCGCCTGACACCAAGGTGAAGGCGCGCGCCAAGCTGACCGCCTTTACCCCGAAGATCGGCTATCCGAGCAAGTGGCGCGACTATTCGGCCCTCAAGATCGATCGCAGCGACCTCGTCGGCAATGCGATGCGCGGCAACGCCTTCGAATGGCAGCATAATCTCGACAAGCTCGGCAAACCGATCGATCGGACCGAGTGGCATATGACGCCGATGGAGATCAACGCTTACGCCAATTTCGGGATGAACGAGATCGTCTTCCCGGCGGCTATCCTGCAGCCGCCTTTCTTCGACCCCAACGCCGATCCTGCGGTCAACTATGGCGGGATCGGCGCGGTCATCGGTCATGAGATCAGTCATCATTTCGATGACCAGGGGGCCAAATACGACATGCACGGACGTCTGTCGGACTGGTGGACCGAGGAGGATGTCAAGAAATTCGCGGCGCTGACCGACCGGATCGTCAAGCAATATGACGCCTACGAGCCCTTGCCCGGCCTCCACGTGCAGGGTGCGCTGACTCAGGGTGAGAATATTGCCGATCTCGCCGGGCTGACGGTGGCGCATGAGGCCTATATGATGTCGCTCGGCGGCAAGCCCGCTCCAGTGATCGACGGCTATACCGGCGACCAGCGCTTCTACCTCGGCTGGGCGCAGGTCTGGCGGCGCAGCTATCGCGAGGCCAATTTGCGACAGCGGCTGCTGACCGACCCGCATTCGCCGTCGATCCAGCGCGCCTGGGTGGTCCGCAACCTCGATCCCTTCTATTCGGCCTACAAGGTGCAACCGGGCGAGCGGCTCTATCTGTCGCCTCAGGATCGCGTCAGGATCTGGTAAGCGCCGCTTGACGGCAGGCGAGGGGCGGGGGAACTAGGCGCCATGTCGACCTTGTACCCCGTCAATCCGATTTCCCCCGGCACCGGCCGCTTCATGTTCAACGCGCTGCTGCTGTTGCTGACGGCGGTCGCTTCGTTGGGCATGGCCGGAATGATCTGGGGTGCAACCGACGATCTGATGATCGCCGGGCTGTTCATGCTCGCCTTCTGTCTGGGCATCGGCATGATTCTGTTCGTCGCGATGCTGCGATCGCAAATTCATGTGCGCCCGATGCGCCACGTCGACATCTCCTTGCTGCGCGGGATCGTCGAGGATGCCGATGCGGGCATCGCCGTGACCGGTGGACGCGGCGAATTGATCTGCGCAAACGGGCAGTTCGAAAGCTGGTTCGGCGGCCTGCCGACGCCCCCGGCGCTGCCGCTGGGCGAGGACGCCCGCAAGCAGTTGGCGGCCGCCGCGGTGGCTGCCCGGCGCGACGGAGACGCGCGCATCGCCAATCTGTCGAGCGACAGGGGATTGATCGACGTCGTCGTCCGCCGGGCGGGCAGCACCGACGATCATCTCGTCTGGCGCTTCCGCCGCTCCGGGCGGTTCGACATGATCGGCGACGTGATGCGCATGCTGACCAGCGACGTCGGGCGTCGCGTCGGCAGTTCAGGCGTGATGGCGGCGCTCGTCGACGGAAATGGCATCGGGCTGGTCGCGAACAAGGTGTTCCTTCGCCGCGCCCTGGGTTCGGCCGAAGCGCCCTCGTCGGGATGGGCGTTCGCCGATCTGCTGCGTAGCGACGGAGATGTCATCCGCCTTGCGGCCGAGCCGCTTTCGGCGGAGCCGATCCGGCTGATCCAGATTCCTTTGGGCGACCAGGGGGCGATGAAGGCGACGCTGTTCCTCATGCTCGACGATCCGTCGGCATCGGGCGACAATCGTAGCTATGCGACTGGCGATCTTCACGCCCTTCTGGGCATGTTGCCGATCGGCCTTGCGCTGGCGGAGCGCGACGGGCGGGTGGCGTTCATGAACTCGGCTTTCCGCCGGGCGGCCGGCCTCGGCCCTGACGCCACGGTCGTGTATCCGAGCGATCTGGTGGTGGAAGAGGACAAGGCGGCAGTTTCGGACGCGGTGCGACGCTTCTCCGCCGGGCGCGGTTCGGCAAGCGACCTTTCGGTCCGCCTGAAGGAGCGGTCCGAGGAGAATGTCTCGCTGACCATCGCCGCGGCCAAAGGGTTGGGGGCGACGGCTTCGGTGCTGCTCAGTCTGAAGGACAACAGCGAGGAGTCGAAGCTCAAGCGTCAGGTCGCCCAGGCGATGAAGATGCAGGCGGTCGGCCAGCTTGCCGGCGGCGTCGCGCACGACTTCAACAATATTCTCACCGCCATCATCGGCCATTGCGACCTGATGTCGATGCGCCACATTCCGGGCGACAGCGATTATGACGACATCCAGCAGATCAAGCAGAACTCCAACCGCGCAGCCGCCCTGACGCGTCAGCTGCTGGCCTTCTCGCGCCAACAGACGCTGCGTCCCCAGATATTGCAGATCCCCGACATCATCTCCGAAATCAGCAACCTGCTCAAGCGGTTGCTGGGCGAGACCATCAGGCTGGAGGTCAGCCATGGACGCAATCTCGGCACCGTCCGTGCCGACCCCGGTCAGCTCGAACAGGTTATCGTCAACCTCGCGGTCAATGCGAGGGACGCGATGCCCGAGGGCGGCACGCTGTCGATCCAGACCTATGCGGTGTCGCAGGCCGACGTCCGGGCATTGGGCATCGAGATCATGCCGGTCACCGAATATACCGCGCTCCGCGTGACGGACACAGGCACCGGCATCCCTACCGACAATCTCAACAAGATCTTCGAACCCTTCTTCACGACCAAGGAGGTGGGGAAGGGAACCGGCCTGGGGCTGTCGACGGTATACGGCATCGTCAAGCAGACGGGTGGTTTCATCTTCGCCGAGAGCGAGATGGGCCGGGGCACGAGCTTCGTGATCTATCTGCCAGTACACCAGGCCCCCGCCGGCACGGTTGCGCCCAAGGCGATCGTCAAGGAAGCCAGTACCGAATTGTGGGGCACCGGCACGATCCTGCTCGTCGAGGACGAAGCGATGGTGCGTGCGGTGGCCGAGCGGGCGCTGGTCCGGCAAGGCTACAAGATTCTCACCGCAACCAATGGGGAGGAGGGACTTGAAGTGCTCGAAGACCGCATGCAACAGATCGACCTCGTCATCTCCGACGTGGTGATGCCGACGATGGACGGCCCGACCATGGCGCGTGCCGCACGCGAGAAGCGGCCGGATCTGCCGATCATCTTCATGTCCGGATATGCGGAGGAGCAGCTTCGCAAGTCGATCGACATCGACAATATCGGCTTCCTGCCCAAGCCCTTCTCGGTCCAGCAAATCTGTCAGGCCGCGCGTGAGGCACTAGCGGATCATGTGCGGGGTTGAGACCGGAACAAAATAAGAAAGTTCTCCTCTTGTTCTATCGGAACATCTGCGGTACGTAACTTCCAGTTTGAGGTTTCGGATGGCCCGCTCTACGAGGGGAGAACGCACAATGTCGGCGCAGTTGAAGCTCATCGGATCCGAAAAGGAAGCAGCAAATATGGACAGGCAGAAGGCCCTTGAAGCCGCGCTGGCGCAGATCGATCGCGCCTTCGGCAAGGGCTCGGCGATGAAGCTCGGCAGCCGTGAGACGATGCAGATCGAGGCGGTTTCGACCGGTTCGCTCGGCCTCGATATCGCGCTGGGCATCGGCGGCCTTCCGCGAGGCCGCATCGTCGAAATTTTCGGCCCGGAAAGCTCGGGAAAGACCACGCTCGCGCTCCACGCGATCGCCGAAGCGCAGAAGACGGGCGGCACCGCCGCGTTCATCGACGCCGAACATGCGCTCGATCCCGTCTATGCGAAGAAGCTCGGGGTCAATATCGACGAGTTGGTCGTCTCGCAGCCGGATACGGGCGAGCAGGCGCTGGAGATTGCCGATACGCTGGTGCGCTCCAATGCGATCGACGTGCTGGTGATCGACTCGGTTGCCGCGCTCGTGCCCAGGGCCGAGATCGAAGGCGAAATGGGCGACAGCCATGTCGGTCTGCAGGCGCGCCTGATGAGCCAGGCGCTGCGCAAGATCACGGGTTCGATCAGTCGTTCGCGCTGCCTCGTAATCTTCATCAACCAGATCCGCATGAAGATTGGTGTGATGTATGGTTCGCCGGAGACGACCACGGGCGGCAATGCGTTGAAGTTCTACGCATCGGTGCGTCTCGATATCCGCCGGACCGGCGCGATCAAGGACCGCGATGACGTCGTCGGCAACACGACCCGGGTGAAGGTGGTCAAGAACAAGGTCGCACCGCCTTTCAAGCAGGTCGAATTCGACATCATGTATGGCGAGGGCGTATCCAAGGTCGGCGAACTGCTCGATCTCGGCGTCAAGGCCGGGCTGGTCGAGAAGTCGGGTGCCTGGTTCAGCTACGACTCGATCCGCATCGGTCAGGGCCGTGAGAATTCGAAGAATTATCTGCGCGAGAATCCTGAACTCGCGGCGAAGCTCGAAGCCGCCATTCGCGGCAATGCCGACGATGTCGGCGAAGCGCTGATGGCCGGCCCGTCCGAAGATGACGATGTCTGATAGCGGTTCGGGCGCCCGGCTGAACTATGTCGAACTCCCGACGGCGGACGTCGTCGCGACCCGGCAGTTCTTCGAGGCAGCCTTCGGTTGGTCTCTGACCGTCTTCGGGCCGGCTTATGCCGGTACCGTTGCGGCAGGAGCAGGGGGCACCAGCGATCTCGGACTCAACGGCCATGGCGATGATGCTCCGGCCGCCCCCCTGCCGATTGTGGAGGTCGACGATCTCGAAGCCAGCCTCGCTGCCGTCGAAGCGGCGGGCGGGGTGGTGACGAGACCGATCTTCGCCTTTCCGGGCGGACGGCGCTTTCACTTCCGCGAACCTTCCGGTAACGAAATGGCGGTCTATGTGAACGAGCCGGGCTGACGGGGGCGGAGCCGGGTTTCATCGCCGGAGCGTAACCTTGACCATCATCGTCCACCATCTCGAAAATTCGCGATCCCAGAGGGTTCTCTGGATGCTCGAGGAACTTGGTCTCGACTATGAAGTGAAGCGCTACGAGCGCGACCGCAAGACGATGCTGGCGCCCTCGGAACTCAAAGCCGTTCATCCCCTGGGCAAATCGCCGGTCGTCGAACATGACGGTCGCATCGTGGCGGAGACCGCCACGATCCTCGAATATCTCGTCGCGCTTGCCGAAGGCCAACTGGGTCCGCCAGAGGATGCCGACGGCGCGCTGCGCTGGCGCTATTTCCTCGACTATGCCGAGGGTTCGCTGATGCCGCCGCTGCTGCTCAAGCTGGTAATCGACCGCATGGGCCCTTTTGGTTGGCCGGCGCGGAAGATCGTCACCAGCATGGCGATGACGCATATCGACTATGTCGAGAGCGAGCTCGTCCGCCGCAGCTGGTTCGCGGGCGACAGTTTCTCGGCCGCCGACATCATGATGAGCTTCCCGTTGGAAGCGGCGCGTCAACGGCTCAAGCTCGATGGCCGCCGCCCCAATATCTGTGAGTGGCTCGATAAGATTCATCAGCGCCCGGCTTATGCTGCGGCTCTGGAGAAGGGTGGGTCCTATGCCTATGCCTGATCTCTTGCGGTCGGCCCGATCTATCGTTTCTGCGCTCTCTTCAATATGATCGCAGCCTGATAGGGCAGGCTGGCGAGCTTGGAGATGTCGAGCGGCCGCTCCGAATGCCGTTCCAATATGAAGACCTGCAAGCCGAGCGCCCCGATCTCGTCGGCGAATTCCGCCACGTCGAATCCGGCAGCAGCGATTTGTCCGGGCGACCATTCCATGACGATCGACAAATCCCGATTGGCGCGGATGACATTGGCCGCACCGCGAAGCGCGAGCGGCTCGGCGCCCTCGACGTCGATCTTGATGAAGTCGACCCGACCGCCGAGCCGCTCGGCCAGATCGTCGATCTTTCGCCCCTGCACGGTGAAGGGCTGAACCGGCTGTTCGCCCATATGGGTCGTGAAGCTCTCGCCCACATCGACGATGCTCGTATTCCCTGATCGCGACATGCGTCGGTAGAGAGTGATGTCCTCGTTGCGATCGCATGCCGCCGCCCAGACGACCTCGCCGATCTCGTGGAACCCGTTTATGAACAGATTGTCGCGTGCCAGTTCGGCGATGTGGCGATCGGCCTCGACGCCCAATATGCGTCCGACCGGACAGAAACGCGCCATCAGGCAGCTATAATAGCCGAAATTGGTCCCGACATCGAGGCAGTGGCTATCGGCGCGAAGGTGGCGCAGCAGATAGTTGGTCACCTCGGTTTCGAACTGGCCGGTCACGATGAACCAGGGGCTGAGCAGCCGGTCATCGGCCTCGACATAATAGGCGATGGTGCGGTCGCCCACGCGCGTTCCGACGAGCACGCGGTTGTTGCCGACATAGGTCACGGTCGGCCGAAATTCCGAAGCGAGCCGCTCGTTCGTCAGGGACAGCAGCATGTTCAGGCGTCCCGCCGTTCCATCGTCGCGCCGCCGCATGAAATTCCGCACCCTTTGTAGCATGGCCCGCCATCTCCTTTCCAAAACCCCAGTCGGATAGGTGCCTGGCCGCGTCATCGCGAGAGGGCGAGCCCGGCTTCGTGAATGGGCGAACGGGCGAACTGGCGAACGGCACGGCAAAGTCCCTTGCCGTCAGTCCATGCTTTGCAGCAATGATGCGCCATGGACTCGAGCGACCTCCTCAAGCGCCCCGAGCGGTGGGCCAGCGTATTGGGCTGGGCGACCCTGGCGGGGCTCGAATTCGGCCTGCTGGGTCCTTTCGGCAGCTATGAGTCGGACGTTTTTCGGCGAATGGCCTATTGGACCGGCCTGTTCTGGATCGGCAGCTTGCTCCTCTGGCCTGCCATGGTCGCCGCGTTGCGCGCCGGGCGGCGGCGGGGTTTTCCACCGCTCTTCTGCTTTTTCGCGGCTGTAATCGTGACGAGTGTTCCGCTCGCCTTGCTCGGCGCGATCCAGACCTACGTCTTCTGGCCGCGCCGCGCCGCGGCCATGTCGATGTTCGACTGGTATGGTCTCACGATCATGGTCGCCCTTCCTGCGATGGCCGCCTTGACCTGGATCGAGATGGGCCGGAGCAGGCCATCGTCCTGGCTGGCTAGGAGCCGGGCTGGACTCGCCGATGCTTCGCAGTCGGCACTGACCGGTCCTGACCATCTTGCGGATGCGTTCTCGCCCGCTCGCTCGGCCGCCCTCCCTGCTCATTTGCTCGAAATCGCGCTCTGCTTGCAGATGGAGGACCATCATGTCCGCGTCCATCTTCCGGGGCGCTCCTATCTTCATCATGCGGCGCTGCGGGACGTGATGGCGGAGATCGACGAAGAGCGCGGTATGCAGGTGCACCGGTCCTGGTGGGTCGACCGGCGGGCGGTCGTCCGGTGGGAGCGGGATGGCCGCTCGGTCGTCCTGCTGCTTAGCAATGGGCTGCGCGTGCCCGTAGCCCGTAACCGCATCGTCCACCTCCGCGAGCGGGGATGGCTGGACGAACCCGCTTCCGCCGCGTGACCGATCGCGCTGCTATCCGCGGGAGCAAGACGCTGCCCCGAAGGGCATCATCGACATCCCGCGAAACCACCATCACCGCTTGAGAAGCGGCCGGGTCTCGCCTAAGTCGCTGGCATGACCTCGACCAACGACATCCGCCGCTCCTTCCTCGATCATTTCGCGCGGGAGGGCCATGAACTGGTCCCGTCGGCGCCGCTGGTGCCGCATAATGATCCCACGCTGATGTTCACCAATGCGGGGATGGTGCCGTTCAAGAATGTCTTCACCGGGCTCGAGAAACGCGGGTACACGACCGCGACCTCGTCGCAGAAATGCGTGCGGGCCGGCGGCAAGCATAACGACCTCGACAATGTCGGCTACACCGCGCGGCATCACACCTTCTTTGAGATGCTCGGCAATTTCTCGTTCGGCGATTATTTCAAGGAACGGGCGATTTCGCTCGCCTGGAACCTGATCACCGGCACATGGGGCATTTCGCCGGACCGGCTCACGGTGACGGTCTACCACACCGACGACGAGGCGTTCGGGCTGTGGAAGAAGATCGGTATGCCCGAAAGCCGGATCATCCGCATCCCGACCTCGGACAATTTCTGGTCGATGGGCGACACCGGCCCCTGCGGTCCCTGTTCCGAAATCTTCTACGACCATGGCGATCACATCTTCGGCGGCCCTCCGGGCAGCCCGAACGAGGACGGCGATCGCTTCGTCGAGATCTGGAACCTCGTCTTCATGCAATATGAGCAGGTCGACAAGGAAACGCGGGTCGACCTGCCCAAGCCCTCGATCGACACCGGCATGGGGCTGGAGCGTATCGCCGCCGTGATGCAGGGCGTCCACGACAATTACGATACCGACACCTTCAAGACGCTGATCGCCGCCTCGGGCGAACTGACGAAGAGCGCGACCGATGGCGACTTCAAGGCGTCGCACCGCGTGATCGCCGACCATCTCCGTGCCTCCGGGTTCCTCGTGGCCGACGGCGTGCTGCCGGCGAATGAAGGACGCGGCTATGTTCTGCGCCGGATCATGCGCCGGGCGATGCGCCATGCCCATCTGCTCGGCGCGGCCGAGCCGCTGATGCACCGCCTGGTGCCCAGCCTCGTTGCCGAAATGGGCGCCGCCTATCCCGAACTGGTCCGCGCGCAGCCGCTGATCGAGGAGACGCTGAAGCTCGAGGAAACCCGCTTCCGCCAGACCCTCGCCAACGGCCTGAAACTGCTCGACGAGGCAACCGCCGGCATGAAGCCCGGCGATGTCCTGGCAGGCGAAGTCGCCTTCAAGCTCTACGACACCTTCGGCTTCCCTTATGACCTGACCGAGGATGCGCTGCGCGCCCAGAATCTGGCGGTCGATCGCAGCGGCTTCGACAGCTCGATGGCCGAACAGAAGGCTGCGGCGCGCGCCGCGTGGAAGGGATCGGGCGAAAAGGCCTCCGACGAGGTCTGGTTCGATATCGCCGAGGAGTTCGGCAGCACCGAGTTCACCGGCTATGTCAGCGAAGAGGGCGAGGGCCAGCTGCTCGCTATCGTCAAGGACGGCCAGCGCACGGACATGGCGACTGCCGGCGACGAGGTCGTGCTGATCACCAATCAGACCCCCTTCTATGGTGAGAGCGGCGGCCAGATGGGCGATGCCGGCACGATCACCGGCGACGATGGTCTGGAGATCGCGGTCGAGGATACCGCCAAGCCGCTCGGCCGCCTCCACGCGCATCGCGGGCGGATCGTCGCAGGCAGCGTCAAGGTCGGCGCCGCGCTGCATCTGTCGGTCGATGGCGAGCGCCGTTCGCGCATCCGCGCCAACCATTCGGCGACGCACCTGCTGCACGCCGCGCTGCGCAACCGCCTGGGCGGTCATGTGACGCAGAAGGGCAGCCTCGTCGCGGCGGACCGCCTGCGCTTCGACTTCTCGCACCCCAAGGCGCTGACGGCCGAAGACATCGCCGCAGTCGAAGCCGAGGTGAACCGCCACATTCGCGAAAATGAGGAGGTCACCACCCGGTTGATGACCCCCGACGCGGCGATCGAGGCCGGCGCCATGGCGCTGTTCGGTGAGAAATATGGCGACGAGGTTCGCGTCTTGTCGATGGGCGCACTCGGAGCCGATACGCCCGGCAAGAATTATTCGGTCGAACTGTGCGGCGGCACCCATGTCTCCGCGCTCGGCGATATCGCCCTGTTCAAGATCGTCGGCGAGAGTGCGGTGTCGAGCGGCGTCCGCCGGATCGAGGCGTTGACGGCCGAGGGGGCGCGCCAGTGGTTCACCCAGCGTGATGAGAAGCTCAAGGAAGCGGCTGCCGCCCTGAAGACCTCGCCCGACGAGGTTCCGGCGCGCATTGCCGCACTGGTGGAAGAACGCCGCAGGCTCGAACGCGAACTGGCCGACGCCAGAAAGGCCCTGGCGCTGGGCGGCGGCGGCAAGACCGAGGCTGCCGGCCCCGAGACGGTCGGCGGTGTCGCCTTCCTCGCGCAGAATGTCGAAGGGCTCGACCCCAAGGGCCTGCGCGGGCTGGTCGACGATGCCAAGGCGAGCCTCGGCTCGGGCGTGTCGATGATCGTCGCGGTCAACGAGGGCCGCGCGAGTGTCGCTGCCGGCGTGACCGCCGATCTGGTCGATCGGGTCAGCGCCGTCGATCTCGTCAAGACCGCTGTCGCGGCGCTGGGCGGGCAGGGCGGCGGTGGCCGGCCCGATATGGCGCAGGGTGGCGGTCCCGACGGATCGCGCGCTGCCGAGGCGATCGACGCCGTCCGCGCACAACTGGCGCAGCTTTCCGCCTGATCCCGGCCGACGCGTCCGCTTGGCAGGCGCGCACACATCTCCTATGAGGCTCCCGACCCCGGCGTTCTGCGCCGGGTTCGACAGATCGCGCCGGTGCCCGAAAGGGCTTAAAATGGGAACGCGGTGAGGAAGGTTGTCCTTCCGAATCCGAGGCTGTCCCTGCAACTGTAAGCGGCGAGCGCGATGCGCAGCGCGTCTTTCCCCGGAAAGGCGCAGGCCACTGGATGCCGGAAGGCGACTGGGAAGGCCGTGCATCGTGCTGTGACCCGTGAGCCAGGAGACCTGCCGGCGCTCGGTCGCTCTTGCCTGGTCCAGGGGATGGCCACGGCACGGTTTTTTCTCCGTCTGAGCGACGAAGCAGTGCGGCAGGGGCCGCGCGGCCGATCTTCCTTGGGCGCGTGCGCCTGCCCGGGGAAAGCGGCCGGTCGTCGCGCGCCGGCTCTTCCCGGCCAATGACGCTCGCCCCCGCCGATCGTCGTCGGCGCACGGGGAAAGAGCATGACCGAACCCGCCTATCATCCGAGTTCCGCTTCGCTGGCCGAAGCATCCCACTTGCGTCGGGAGCTGGCCGCATGAAGGCCCGCACCGACGAAGAGCATAAGGAGAAGATGGTCAAGCTCCAGGCGGCCCAGGCGCGCAAGATCGCGACCAAGACCGTCGAAAAAGGGCTGATCATCGTCCATACCGGTACCGGCAAGGGCAAGACCTCCGCTGCGCTGGGCATGGTCATCCGCGCGATCGGCCACGGCATGAAGGTCGGCGTCATCCAGTTCGTGAAGGGCGCGATGGACAGCGGGGAGAAGGTCGTGTTCGACCAGTTCCCCCACCTCGTCGAGTTCAAGCCGATGGGCGAGGGCTTCACCTGGGATACGCAGGACCGTTCGCGCGACATCGCCGTCACGCGCACGGCCTGGGAGGAGGTGAAGCGCATGATCGCCGACCCGAGCTATCGGCTCGTGCTGGCGGACGAGCTCAACATCGTGCTGCGCTACGGCTATCTGCCGGTCGAAGAGGTGGTCGAGGCGCTGCGCGCAAAGCCGGCGATGACGCACGTCGTGATCACCGGTCGCAACGCGCCGCAGGAATTGATCGACATGGCGGATCTCGTCACCGACATGGCGTCGATCAAGCATCCCTTTCGCGACCAGAATGTCCGCGCCCAGGCCGGTATCGAGTATTGACGATGCCGATGTCGGGCCTGCCGGACCTGCCAGGGGCGCTCGAGGAATTGCTGCTCTGGCGTCGCGATGTCCGGCATTTTCGCAACGATCCTCTCGACGATGCGCTGGTCGACGATCTGCTGCGCATCGCCCAGCTCGCGCCGTCGGTCGGCAATGCCCAGCCATGGCGCTACGTCCGCATCCGCAGCACGGATCTCCGTGTGGCACTTGCGACCCACGCCGACGAGCAGGTCCGCGCGGCGGGTGATCGGTACGCAGATCCCCGTCTGCGCGGACGCTATGATGTGCTCAAACTGCACGGGCTGCGCCAAGCTCCGGAGATCGTGGCGGTCTTCTGCGATGAAGCGGGGCCACGCGGCCGGCGGCTCGGAGCCGCGACCATGCCCGAGGCGCTGTGCTACTCGGTCGTGCTCTCCATACACACCCTGTGGCTCGCCGCCCGGGCGCGCGGGATCGGACTCGGTTGGGTGTCGATCGTGCAGCCGGACCATATCGCCAAGCTGCTCGGCGTTCCGCGCTCCTGGCGCTTTGTCGCTTTGCTCTGCCTCGGCCAAGCTGAAGGTGAGGACGACGTACCCGAACTGCAGCGGCGTGGATGGCAGGCGCGCGTGCCCTGGCGGGACAATGTCAGTGTGCTGTGATCGCCGCCGCAATCGCCCGCGTCGCGCGGACATAATCGGGTGTGCCGCACACCGTCCAGGCCTGCGGAATGCTGATGCGGGGAATGTCGCGCAGCGCCGGGTGGTGCAGCATTTCGGTCCCCTGGTCGGTGATCCGGTCGGTCGCGCTTTCGACGATCAGGAAGTCGGGCCGGGCTGCCACCATCTCCTCGACACTCAATTGGGCAAGGGCGGGCTTGCCGAGCCGGCCCGCCAGATTGACCAGACCCACGCGCCGCATGATGTCGTCGATCAGCGTACCGGTGCCCGTCATGAACCCGCGCCGCTGATAATAAGCGGCGACGCGGCCACGGCCTGCGGACCGGATGCCGGCCAGCCCGCGCTCCATGTCGGCGATCAGTGCCTCGCCCCGTTGGGGGTGTCCGACCGCTTCGGCGGTCGCGCGGATCGACGTGTAGATGCCGGCGAGATCGTCGGCGGTTTCCAGATCGAGCAGCCTGTACTTCTGCGAGCGCAGCATGCGCAGCGCGGCGCTGCGGCGGGCGGGCATGCCCACGACCAGATCGGGATTGATCGCCAATATCCGCTCGGCCGAATTGTCGGCGAGGGGCAGCCCGACCGCCTTGCTCGCCATCGCCGACATTTCGGCGTCGGTGGCATTGCGCGTGAGCCCCGCGATCTGGTCGCGATCGGCCAGCGCCATGACCAGCTGGTCGGCGCACAGGTTCAGCGAAACGATCCGTTTTGGTGCGTTCGCGGGGCGTGCATCGGCCATGGTGGCGGGGGGCGCGGCGAAGGCCAGGGTCGCAAGACCGGCGAAAAGGGCAGGGCGCAGGTGCATGGTGCCGGCGCTCATAGAGAGAGTTTTGCGGCAGGCAAGCGGCCAGAGACAGGAGCACTCCCATGGTGAGCGGGACCAGACGCCGCCATCATCCCGCACTGATGCCGCTGCTCCTGCTGCTGCTCCTGGCGGCGGCTGTCGGTTCGATCGCGCTCGGCGCCGTCCCGATCGGCCTGGCGCGTATGGCGGCGGTGCTGGTCGGCAAGAGCGATGCCGTGGCGCGCATCATCCTGATCGATCTTCGGCTGCCGAGGACGGTGGTCGGCCTCGCAGTCGGGGCTATGCTGGGCCTCGCCGGGGCGGTTCTGCAGGGCTATCTGCGCAACCCGCTGGCCGAACCGTCGGTGCTCGGAGCATCGAACGCGGCGGCACTCGGTGCGGTGGCTGCGATCTATTATGGTTTGTCCGAATGGAACGTCCTCCTGCTGCCGCTGATGGCGATCGGGGCGGCGCTGATCGCGTTGGCGCTGCTCGTCTATCTCGCGGGACGCGGCGAAAGCCCGCTCACTCTGATTCTGGCCGGCATCGCGATCGCGACGCTGGCGAGCGCGGGCATCAGCCTGGCGCTCAATCTGTCGCCCAATCCCTTTGCCGCGATGGAGATCATGACCTGGCTGCTCGGATCGGTCGAGAATCGCTCGATCGAGCATGTCTGGATCGCGCTGCCCTGCGTCGCACTCGGTGCATTTCTTCTGTTACGCGACGGTCGGGTGCTCGATGCGCTGGCACTGGGGGAGGATGGCGCCCGCTCGCTCGGCTTCGACCTCGGGCGGAGCCGGCGTCGCTTGTTGCTGGGCGTCGCTATCGGTGTCGGCGGTGCGGTCGCGGTGTCGGGGGCGATCGGTTTCGTCGGGCTGATCGTGCCGCATCTCGTCCGCCCCTTCACCGACCGGAGTCCATCGGCGACGCTGGTGCCGTCGATGATGGCAGGGGCCGCGCTTTTGACCCTCGCCGACATATTGGTCCGCCTGCTACCCACGTCCAACGAACTGAAGCTGGGGGTCGTTACGGCCTTTCTGGGCGTGCCGGTCTTCATCGTCCATCTTCTCCGGGAGCGCCGCGCATGGTGACCGTCTCTGTTCGCGATCTGGTACTCAGGCTGGGGGATCGCGCGGTCGTCGACGGCGTCAGTGCCGACCTCCAGGGTGGATCGCTGATCGGGATCATCGGGCCTAACGGCGCGGGCAAGTCGACTCTCGTGCGCGGCATGCTGGGCCTGCTTCCTGCGGCGTCGGGCGAGGTGCGGATCGACGGCCGTGCGATCGCGGATATTGCGCCGTCCGAGCGGGCGAAGCGTCTTGCTTATCTGCCGCAGGGCCAGAATCTGCACTGGCCGCTCAGCGTCGAACGCCTCGTGGCCCTAGGCCGTTTGCCCCATATGGGGCCGCTCTCGCGGATGAGCGACGCGGATCGCTCCGCCGTTGTCGAGGCGATGCAACGGACCGAGATCGAGCATCTCGCCCAGCGCACCGTGACCGAATTGTCGGGGGGCGAACGCGCGCGGGTGATGATGGCGCGGGCGCTCGCCGTGGGCGCGGGCGGACTGCTGGCGGACGAGCCGCTGGCCGCGCTGGATCCCGGTCATCAGATCGACATGATGGCCCTGCTCGATCGGGAAGCGAAACAGGGCGCGCTGGTCGTCGTCGTGCTTCACGACCTGACCATGGCCGCGCGCCATTGCGGCAGGATATTGCTCATGAACAGGGGGCATATCGTCGCCGACGGCACGCCGGAAGCTGTCATGACGTCGAGAAACCTGTCAGAAGTCTATGGAATAAAAGCCTATCTTGATCATGTCGATGGGGTGTCATCCGTGATTGCCCTGGGGCGCGGATAGACGATTGACGCCCGCCGATGCACTGCGGTAACGACCCGGCCGCGACAGGTTCCCCGGGG
The DNA here is from genome assembly GCF_018006725.1 of Rhizorhabdus sp. Classification (GTDB taxonomy): domain Bacteria; phylum Pseudomonadota; class Alphaproteobacteria; order Sphingomonadales; family Sphingomonadaceae; genus Rhizorhabdus. The sequence continues at coordinate 12,947 of NZ_JAGMXV010000027.1, read as the reverse complement.
ACGGGGATGAAAAGGGAACGGGGTTCGAGACCCCGGCTGCCCCTGCAACTGTGAGCGGCGAGCCATCGGGCCACATGCCATTGGGATCTTCGCGATCCTGAGAAGGCGGCACGAACAGGGCGTTGACCCGCAAGCCAGGAGACCTGCCCGTCGCGGTCGTCCTTCGCGCGGACAGGGTGTGCCGGGCGGACGGGGGTAAACCCGAGAGACGACATGTCTGGACCGTGCTTTGCGCGGGGATATGTCGTGCCTTTTCGGCCCGGTTGTCCCCCTGCGGGTGCGGCTCCTTCGTCATGGGGTGCCCATTCGTGTTGAAACATATTTCGTTATTCTGCCTTCTCCTCTCTTCCGCTGCGGCTTTCGCCGACGACGGCCAGGAGGCTCCGCCGCCCGATGCCGCCGCCGATGTGGAAACGATCCTGGTGACGGCGACCCGCCTGCCGCTGAATCTGGATCGCGTGCCGGACTCGATCACCTTGCTCGACAAGGCTGCGATCGATCGCAGCCAGGATATCGGCGTCACCGAATTGCTGTTGCGCACGCCCGGTATCAGCATGGCCCGCAATGGCGGCTATGGCACGTCGACTTCGCTGCGCATCCGCGGCGCCGAGAGCGACCAGACTGTGGTCGTGATCGACGGCGTCAAACTCAACGACCCCTCGTCGACGGGCGGCGGCTACAACTTCTCCAACCTGCTGGTCGGCGACGTCTCGCGGATCGAGGTGCTCCGTGGCCCGCAGTCGACGCTGTGGGGCAGCCAGGCGATCGGCGGTGTCGTCAACATCGTGACCCCGCTGCCCAAGGCACCGCTGGAAGGTAGCTTCGACATCGAGGCGGGATCGCGCCAGACGGCCAGCGCCCGGGCGGCGCTGGGCGGGCGACAGGGAGCGCTGACCTGGCGGATCGGTGGGCAGGCCTTCACGACCGACGGCATTTCGGCGTTCGCCTCATCCTTCGGCGGGCGTGAGCGCGACGGCTACACCAATCGCAACCTGTCGGGCCGCGCGGAACTGGAGATCAGCGAGAATGTCCGTGCTGACGTTCGCGGCTATTATGCGCGCGGCCAGAATGATTTCGACGCGGTCGGCGCGGACAATCCCGCTTATGGGAGAAGCCGCGAGTTCGTCGGCTATGCCGGCCTGAACATCGACCTGTTCGACAAGCGCCTGCGCAATCGCTTCGCTTATGGCTATACCGACACCAACCGGGACAATTACGACCCGCGCAACCAGCGGGCCAAGACCTTCGACGCGGCCGGTCGCAACCAGCGCCTCGAATATCAGGGCAGCTTCGCGATCAGCGAACGGGACCTCCTGCTGTTCGGCGTCGAGAATGAGCGGTCGCGCTTCCGCAGCGTGTCGCCACCCGCTGCACTGTCGACACCGATCCCGGCGCCGGTGCGCGGAAAGAGCGAGATCACGGGCATTTATGGGCAGATCAGCCTGCAGCCCATCACCGGCCTCACGCTCAACGGCGGGGTGCGTCGCGACGACCACCAGCGCTATGGGGCCAAGACCCTGTTCTCGGCGGGTGGTGTGGTGAACCTGCCCACGGGAACCCGAATTCGCGCGAGCTATGGCGAAGGCTTCAAGGCGCCGACCCTCTACCAGCTCTATTCGGAATATGGGAATGATGCGCTCGCACCGGAACGCGCGCGGGGCTGGGAAGCCGGTGCCGAACAGCGGCTGTTCGGAGACAAGGTTCAGGTCGGGGCCGTCTGGTTCGAGCGCACGAGTCGCGACCTGATCGTCTATATCGGCTGTTCGAGCAGTTCGACCACGCCGCTCTGCTTCCAGCCCGGTACGACGATCCGCCGCTTCGGCTATTATCAGAACGTGTCGCGCGCAAAAGCGCAGGGCATCGAGGCGCAAGCCAGCGTGAGCCCGGTGACCGGCCTGACGATCGATGCCAATTACACCTGGACGATGGCCGAGGACAGGTCGCCCGGCAGTACCAGTTTCGGCAAGTGGCTGCCCCGGCGTCCGCGCCAGCAGGCGAACGGGTCGATAAGCTATGACTGGCCGATGGGGCTGAGCACCGGTGTCGCGCTGCGCTGGTCGGGACATAGCTTCGACAACGCATCGAACAGCCAGTGGCTGGACGATTACACGCTGGTCGATCTCCGCGCGGAATATGCGCTGTCGGATCAGGTTCGCCTGTTCGCCCGCGTCGAGAACCTGTTCGATGAGGGCTATATGACCGCCTATCGCTATGGGTCGCTCGGCCGGAGCGTCTATGCCGGCGTGCGGGGCCGCTTCTGATGCGCGTCCCCCCGCATCGCTGGTCTCGCTGCGGCGGGGGAAGGAAGGCGGTCGCATCCCGGGGATGCGGCCGCGTTCCGCTGCCCGGCGCTCCAAGGGGAGTCCGGCATGCCCTTTGAACCGGTCGGGTCTGGCCTGTCGATCGTCGTGTGCAGCACCTGCCGCTTGTCGCCCGAGCAGCGCGGCGATGGTGACGGCAGGGGCGGCGGCGCTCTGTTTGGGCAAGTGTTGAAGTCCGTGCGCGACGGTGATCCCGGCTATCACGGGATCGATATTCAGGCGATGCCCTGCCTCTTCGCCTGTGGAGAACCGGTGGCTGTCCATCTCCGCGCGGCCGGCAAGTTCAGCTATGTTCTGGGACGCTTCAACCCCGATGAGCCGGCGGCGCGGGCGATCCTCGATTACGCGCTGCTCTACGCCGAAAGCGATATCGGCAGCGTGCGCTACGCGGAATGGCCGCAGGGCGTGAAGGGCCATTTCCTGACCCGCTCGCCGCCCGAAGGCCATATCCTGCCATGATCTATGCGTCGGTCGATGCGGTCGAAAAGGCCCTGCGCGATATCGGTGAGGCCGATGCCGCGGCGATAGTGGCTGCGCGCGAGCGGCAGGACAGTCTGACCAAGCCGAGGGGATCGCTCGGTCGACTGGAGGAACTGGCGCTGTTCATGGCGGGTTGGCAGGGAAGGCCGATCCCGACGTGCGACAAAGGAAAGGTCGTCGTCTTCGCGGGCAATCACGGCGTCGCCGCACGCGGAGTCAGCGCCTTCCCGGTCGCCGTCACCGCGCAGATGGTTGCGAATTTCCAGGCGGGCGGGGCGGCGATCAATGCGCTTGCAGGCGCCGCAGGGCTCGCACTGGAGGTCGTGGCGATTGATCTCGATCGGCCGACGGCCGACTTCACCGAGGGCGCGGCTCTGTCGGTCGACGATTGTCTCGAGGCCTTGTCGATTGGCGCGCGGACGGTTTCCGAGGATCTCGATCTGATCGCGCTCGGCGAGATGGGCATCGGCAATTCGACGGCCGCAGCCGCACTCGCAGCGCGCAGTTTCGGGGGCTCCGCCATGCTGTGGACCGGACCGGGTACCGGCGTCGACGATGTCGGGATGGCGCGCAAGATCGCGGCGGTCGAGGCTGGGCTGGCGCGGCATCGTGACGCTCCGTCCACGGCCTTCGAGACGCTGCGTCGCCTCGGCGGGCGCGAGATCGTGGCGATTGCTGGCGCCGTATTGCGCGCGCGGCAATTGCGGGTCCCCATCCTCCTCGACGGCTATATCTGCTGTGCCGCGATTGCCCCGCTTGCAGCGGCCAATCCGGCGATCACCGCCCATTGCCTAGCCGGGCATCAGTCGGCCGAGCCCGGCCATATCCGATTGCTCGACCGGCTCGGTTTGCGCCCATTGCTCAACCTCGACATGCGTCTCGGCGAAGGCAGTGGCGCGGCGCTTGCGGCGATGCTCGTCCGGGCGGCTCTGGAAGCTCATGCCGGTATGGCGAGCTTCGCGGAAGCCGGGGTGGCGAACCGCGCATGAGACCCTTTGCGCTGCATCTGATGCGCCACGGAGCAACCGCTGATGGCGGGCGTTTCAACGGGCGCACCGATGTAGCGCCGACGGCGGCGGGGATAGACGCCTGTATTGATCAGGCGTCGGACCTGAACTTCGACCTCGTGGTAAGCTCCGACCTGCAGCGCTGCACGGTGGCCGCGCAGCGTATCGCTCGCGCACATCGCGTCGAACTGCGGATCGATCGGGCCTGGCGCGAACTCGACTTCGGACACTGGGATGGCTTGGATCCGCGCGATCTCGATCCCCAAGCGCTTTCGCGCTTCTGGACCGACCCGGATAAGCATCCGCCCGAAGAAGGCGAAAGATGGTCCGATCTGGTCCGCCGCGTCAGTGATGCACTTTCAGACATGGAGCGGCGGTCGACGCTCGTCGTCGCCCATGGCGGGTCGATCCGCGCTGCCCTCGCACATCTCTGCGGTTTCGACATGCGCCAGGTCTGGGCCTTCCGATTGGGCAATGCCGCGCTGATCAGTCTGGAGATCTGGCCGGGCGATGGCGGCGCGGCGCAAATCGTAGGGTTGCGCGCATGAAGGGTCTCCTCGCTGCCCTCCTGTTCATGACGCGCCTGCCGCTGCCAAAGCGGATGGCGCGCGCTGCGGACTTCGACTGTCTCATGCCGTGGTTGCCTGCTGCCGGTCTTGTCGTCGGCCTGCCGGTCATGGCGGTAGGCTTTCTGCTGTCCCCCCATGACCCTTGGATCGCCGCGCTGTTCGCGTTGCTGGCCTGGACCGGGATGACCGGAGCGCTCCACCTCGACGGCCTCGCGGACGTCGTCGACGGGCTCGGCGCAGCGCATGGCGACCCCGAGCGGCTGTCGAAGGTGATGGCCGATCCGCATATCGGCAGCTTTGGAGCCGTCGCCATCGGCGCGCAGATCGCGGCGAAGCTGGTTCTGCTGCACGCTGCGATCGGCAGCGAGGACTGGCTTACCCTGCTGCTTGTCCCTGTCGCCGCAAGGATCGGCCCGATCTTCTGGACGCTGAGCCTGCCGTCGCTTCACGGCGGTCTGGCGAGCGGCCTGCGCAGTGGTACGAAGGCTCGCCATCTCCTGATGTGGCTGGGTCTGCTCGGGCTGTGCTCGATCTTCGCGCCGATTCTGTTGATCGCACCTCCTGCCATGGCCGCGTGGCATGTCTTTGTGCGCCGTAAGCTGGGCGGCATTTCCGGTGACAGCCACGGCGCGGGTATCGAGTTGACCGAGAGCTGGTTGCTGTTCTGCGTCGTCGCGGCGAGCTGGCTGCGATGATCGAGCGCTGGACCTGGCATGGCGGTGGCCTCTCGGCCGCGCGCGACCGTTTCGGCGGTGCGGAGAGCGATTGGCTCGACCTCTCGACCGGTATCAACCCACGCCCCTGGCCCATCCCGCCATCGCTGCCGATCGACTGGACACGGCTGCCCGACGATGAGGCGCTGGCCGATCTGGAAGAGGCTGCCGCGCGGCATTTCGGCTGCGCCGTCGCGCATGTTTGTGCAGTTCCGGGTAGCGAAATCGCACTTCGCCTGATCGGCGGCCTGCTTGGCGGGACGGGCACGGTCATCGAGCCCAGCTATCGCACCCATGTCGAAATGTTTGACCGGGCGGAATGCGTCACTCTCGATCGGGCGATGGCCGGCGCAGTCAGGGGCACAGCGATCGTCCTTGCCAACCCGAACAACCCCGATGGCAGGATCATCGACCGCGACACTCTGCACCTCTTGCACGACGCGCGAGGTAGCCGCTGGCTGGTGGTGGACGAGGCCTATGCAGAGACCCACCCGAAGCTGAGCCTCGCCGGAGACGTATCGATGTCCCGGCGGCTGATCGTGCTGCGCTCCTTCGGCAAATTCTTTGGTCTGGCGGGCCTGAGGCTCGGCTTCGTGATCGGGCCGCCCGATTTCCTGGCGCGGTTGCGAATTCTGCTGGGCGCCTGGCCGGTGAGTGCGGCCGCAATCCCTATCGGCCGCCATGCCTATCGCGACCGATCGTGGATTGCGGAGACACGGGCCCGGCTTACGGCGGACGCGGCGTGGCTCGACAGCTTCCTCAAGCGGCAAGGCTTTGCGCCGCGCGGTGATTGCCCGCTTTTCCGGCTGATCGAAACGGAAAGGGCTCATGGCCTGTTCGAACATTTGGCGCGTCGCCATATTCTGCTGCGTCCCTTTGCCGAACATCCTTCCTGGCTGCGCATCGGTTTGCCGCGCGACGATGCCGCACTGGACCGGCTCGATCGGGCGCTCGCCGATGGTTGAAACGGTTGCACTCGCCGCGCTGGTGCTTGACACAGCGCTGGGCTGGCCGGACCGGCTCTATCGCCGGATCGGGCACCCGGTCGGCGGGTTCGCGCGGCTGATCGCGCTGTGCGAGAGCCGCTGGAACCGGCCGACATGGGGTGCAAGGCGCCGTCATACCCTCGGTGTCCTGACGATGCTCCTCCTCGTCTTGCTGGTCGGTGGCAGTCTGGTCGCGATGGAAGCGCTCTGTCGGACTGTATTCGGACGTGCGGCATGGGTCGCCCTCGCATTGCTCGCCTGGCCCGCGCTCGCACAGCGCAGCCTGTTCGACCATATCCGGCCGGTCGCACATCATCTCGAGAGCGGCGACCTGGCCAGCGCCCGCGACGCTGTCGGGCGGATCGTCGGCCGAGACGTGCAGGCGCTCGACAAGGCCGGCGTGGCGCGCGCGGCGATCGAGAGCCTCGCCGAAAGCTGTTGCGACGGGGTCGTCGCGCCGCTCTTCTGGCTGCTGGTCGGAGGCCTGCCGGGACTGTGGATCTACAAGGCGGTCAATACCGCCGACAGCATGATCGGCCACCGCGAGGAGCGCTGGCGTGCCTTCGGCTGGGCGGCGGCGCGGCTTGACGATCTGCTGAACCTGATCCCGGCGCGCCTCTCGGGCGTGCTGCTCTGCATGGCTGGCGGCGGCGGATGGCGGACGCTTTGGCGCGACCATGACCAGCACGCTTCGCCCAATGCCGGATGGCCGGAGGCAGCGATGGCGGGAGTGCTTGGGCTGCGGCTCGCCGGTCCCTTGCGTTATGACGGGCAGTTGATCGACAAGCCCTGGATCGGTGACGGGCGGCCGGGGGCGACGGCCGGCGATATCCGCCGCGCGCTGTCGCTCTATGTCAGAGCGTGCGGCCTACTCTGGATGATTGCGGGAGGATGGGCATGGCTGCGCTGATGTTGCAGGGCACGGGCTCCGACGTGGGCAAGTCGGTGCTCGTCGCCGGACTTTGCCGCGCGTTCGTCAACCGAGGGCTTTCAGTCCGTCCGTTCAAGCCGCAGAATATGTCGAACAACGCTGCGGTGACGATCGACGGCGGTGAAATCGGCCGCGCGCAGGCGCTCCAGGCGGTCGCCTGCCGTGTGCCGCCCCACAGCGATTTCAATCCGGTGCTGCTCAAGCCGCAGGCGGACCGGACGTCGCAGCTGATCGTCCACGGCAGGGTCCGGGGTACGCTCGGCGCCGCCAATTTCCGCGAGGCGCGCCGTCCGCTGCTCGACGAGGTGATGCAGAGTTTCCGCCGGCTCGAACGGTCCTGCGACATTGTCCTCGTCGAAGGCGCGGGATCGCCGGCCGAGATCAACCTGCGCGCGGGCGATATCGCCAATATGGGCTTCGCGCGTGCGGCAGGCGTGCCCGTTCTGCTGATCGGCGATATCGACCGGGGCGGGGTGATCGCGGCGATCGTCGGCACCCGCACCGTGATCGATCCCGAGGATGCGGCGATGATCCGGGGCTTCATCATCAACAAGTTTCGCGGCGATCCTGCCCTGTTCGAGGATGGCTATCGTCAGATCGAGACGCTGTCGGGCTGGAAGGGCCACGGCGTGCTGCCCTGGGTTTCGGCCGTGGCGCGCCTGCCGAGCGAAGATGCGGTCGTGCTGGAGAAGGACGTCGCTGTCGCGGAGAGGAAGCGTATCCTGATCGCCTGTCCGATCATCCCGCGCATCGCCAATTTCGACGATCTCGATCCGCTCAAGGCCGAAGCCGGGGTCGAATTGGTCATGGTCACGGCGGGCAGGCCGCTGCCGGCGGAAGCAGCGCTGATCGTCCTGCCCGGATCGAAGGCCACGATCGCAGACCTTGCCGCCTTTCGCGCCGAAGGCTGGGACATCGACCTGCGCGCCCATGTCCGGCGCGGTGGCCAGGTCCTCGGCCTGTGCGGCGGCTATCAGATGCTTGGTCGGTCGATCGAGGATCCGGACGGGATCGAGGGGCCGGCGGGCCGCGTCGAAGGACTGGGGCTGCTCGATGTCGAGACCTGCCTCGCGCCGCACAAGATGCTGCGCGAGGTCAGCGGGACCGCCTTGGGGGCGAGGCTCAGCGGCTATGAGATGCACATGGGCGTGACGCAGCGATCGGTGGGCGTCGCGCCCTTCGTCCGCTTCGACGATGGCGGCGAGGATGGCGCCATCGATCCGACGGGCCGGATCATCGGCAGCTATGTCCATGGCCTGCTGGCAGAGGGCGGCTTCCGGGCGGCGCTGCTCGATCGTCTCGGTGTAGCCTCGGATGGTCTCGACCATGGGCGGCGCGTCGATGCTGCGCTGGACGAACTCGCCGCTGCGATCGAAGCGCATCTCGACGTATCGGCCATGATTGATCTGGCGCGGGCGGGCAGGGGGAGAGTGGCATGAGCGCGCCGCATCTGCTGGTGATCGGCGGCGCGCGGTCGGGGAAGAGCCGCTATGCCCAGCAGCGCGCCGAGGCGACCAGATTGCGCCGCATCTTCATCGCGACCGCGCAGGCCTTCGACGCGGAGATGCGCGACCGGATCGATCGCCATCGCGCAGATCGGGGGGCGGAATGGGAAACCATCGAATGTCCGCTCGCACTGAGCGAGGCGGTTGCCCGGCATGCCGCGCCGGATGCCGTGCTGCTGGTGGACTGTCTGACCTTGTGGACGAGCAATCTGATCCTGTCCGACAGCGATTGCTTTGCCGCGACGAGCCGGCTGGTCGATGCTCTGGAACATGCGGATGGCCCCGTCATCCTCGTCACCAATGAAGTCGGCCTGGGTATCGTGCCGGACAATGCGCTCGCCCGGCGCTTTCGTGACGAGGCGGGCATCGTCAACCAGCGGGTCGCTGCGGCGGTGCCGGAGGTGCAGCTTCTGGCGGCGGGACTATCGTTGCGCCTGAAAGGCTGAGCCTTTTCCGTGTCGCGGATGCCGCTCGCCTGTCGGACATAGTCGCGAGAAATGTGCCCGAGATGCATTACGCCGCGCGAAGCAGGAGACTGCACTGCCTCGAGGAGACGCTTCCATGCCCGCATGGTTCATCATCACTGCCCATGTCCACGACCTTCAGCCCTTCATGTCGCGCTATTCTCCGGCCGTGGCGAAGCTGACCGAAGAGATGGGCGGGAAATATATCCTGCGCGGTCGGGGCGGGCAGGTGCTGGAGGGTGAGGGGCCCGATGGCGCGGCCGGCATCGTGATCGAATGGCCGGACAAGGAAAGCGCGCTGCGCTTCTGGAACTCGCCCGAATATGCCGAAGTGAAGAAGCTGCGCGAAGGTCTGGCCGATATCAGCGTGACCCTGGTCGAAGGCTGACCGCAGGGCGGATAGAGGCCAATGCAGGTCCCTCCAAGGCCTTGTCAGGCGGCAGTCTCTGCTCATCCAAGACAGCGCGGAGCACCATTATGGGCGAAGCCAGCAGCCTGATCGACAAGTCTTCGCGGCGCTGGGCGATCCGTGCAGGTTCTTTCCTCGTGCCCGTCGCCCATGCCGCCGGCCAGAACGTCGTGACGGTCATGGGACTGCGCTACCTGACCGACAATCTGGGCATGGCTGCGGGCGCCGCCGGGCTGATCTTCGCGGGCGTGAAGATCTATGACGGCTTTCTGGATCCGGCAGTGGGGGCCTGGAGCGACAACGCGCGGACGCGCTGGGGCCGGCGGATACCCTTTCTGCTGGCCGGGGGCTTCGCCATGCCCATGGGGCTGGCGCTGCTGTTCGGCGTGCCAGACCTGGGGTCGATCCTGTTTACCCAGATCGTGGTGACACTGGCGCTCGCGCTCCACGCCTCGGGCTTCACGCTGCTGACCATTCCGGGTTTTGCGATGGTGATCGAGAGCTCGGCCGATCCGCATGAGCGGACGCGGCTGATGGCGTGGCGCACCTATGGCAATGCTGTGGGGACACTGCTCGGATCGACGCTGCCAGCCTGGATGCTGGCGCGCATTGGCGCCGATCGTGCCGGGCACCTCGCAATGGCACTGGCAGTGGGTGCGGTCGTCCTGCTGGCCACTGTTCTGGCCGTGCGCCTGCTTGCAGGCGCGCCGCGCACCGTTGCGGCGCCCGATGCGCCGCGCGGCATCGATCTCGCGCGACAGGCGCACCTGGCCTGGGCAAACCGGCCTTTTCGGATCCTCGCTCTGGCCCATGTCCTGTTGCTGTTCGGTACCGCGATCCGCCAGCGCCAGCGCGATCTTGGCGCTGGTGTGGGTAGCGTAGATCGGCGCGCCAGACAGCCCCAGAGCATCGAGGGCGGTGCCGAGGGCCTCGGCAAAATCGGGGATCGTCGGCGTTGCGATATCGAGCGGATCGGAATTGCCATATCCGGGCGTGTCGAGAGCGAAGACGCGAAACCGACTGGCGAGCATTTTCATCAGCGGCACATGCAGCCGCGAGGATCGGGGGGAATCGTGCAGCAGGACGATGTTCGGGCCCGAGCCTGCGACCCGGTAATGAACCATGCGTCGGGCGCCTGCTGCCGCAGGAACGCCGACATAGCTGCGGGTGATCGACCCACTATAGCCTTCGCGCATAAGGTCCGCTCACCCGCTTTAATTGATATATTAATATATCTATTGATGTGCCGTCATCCGGTCCTTGTCCAGCCCCGGATCACACCGCCAAGCAGGAAGTGCGATGACCGCCTTGTCCGAAAGTTCAGCCCAGAATTCCCTCCCGCCAAGAGACGGCGTGGCAGGGTGGACCGTGGTGGCCGGCTCGATGGTCGGGCTCGCACTCGGGCTCAGCCCCTTGCCCTTCTACACCATCGGCATGTTCGCGCCCGAACTGCAACGCGAGTTCGGGTGGAGCTTTGCGTCGCTGATGGGATCGATCACGGTACAATCGGTGGTGGTGATGGCGACCGGCCCGATCGCGGGCTTCGCGGTCGATCGTTATGGGGCGAAACCGGTCGCGCTCATCTCGCTCGTTCTGTTCGGGCTCACGTTCATGAGCCTCGGTCTGAGCGGCGGCAATATCTGGGTCTATTATGGCCAGTGGGTTCTGATGTCGACGCTCGGCGCGGGCACGCTCACTGCGACGTGGATGCACAGCGTCAACGGGTGGTTCGACAAGCATCGCGGGCTGGCCATCGGAATCGCCAGCACGGGCACCGGCATCACCGGCTTTCTGATCAAGCCTTTCGCCGCCTGGCTGATCGGAAGCTACGGCTGGCGCACGGGATTTTTCGTGATCGGGGCGCTGCCGATCGTCATCGGCCTGCCGGTGGTGGCGGCCCTTTTTCGCGAACGGACGAGCACGGCTGGCGCGGCAATCCTGTCGTCGGCGGGGGAGGCTGTCGTGGAGGCGGGACTGACGGTGCGCGAAGCACTGCGTGACCGCCGATTCTGGATCATGACCTTCGCCTTCCTGCTGATCGCCTTTGCCCTGACCGCGCCGACGCCCAATCTCGAGAACATCCTCCGCACGCAGAAATTCTCGCTGACCGAAATCGGCTCGATAACCGCCGGCTTTGGCCTTTCCGTGATCGCCGGGCGGATCGCCGGAGGCTGGCTGCTCGATCGCTTCTGGGCGCCGGGTTGCGCCCTCGGCATTCTCATCCTGCCGATGATCGGCAGCTACATGCTGTCACGCCCGGAGATCGACGCCAGCCATGCGGCGCTGGCCGTGGTCACGCTGGGCCTTGGCGCAGGGTTCGAGTTCGACCTGCTGGCCTATCTGATCGCGCGCTATTTCGGGCGGCGTGCCTATGGATTGATCTATGGCACCTTCTACACCGTGATCGCCTTTGGCGGCGGGATGGGGCCGGTGATCTACGGCCGGGTGTTCGACGCGACCGGGCGTTATGATGCCGCACTGCTTTCGGGGATCGGCTGCTTGCTCGTAGGGAGCTTGTCCCTGCTGGCCATGGGACGATATCCCCGCTGGGCTCAGGATGCCGCATGAGCAGACTGATCGAAACGGCCAGCCTCGGCTATGTGCTGGGCCAGGCTGACCCTGCGGGCGACTTGACTAAGCGGGGACGACCTCCGAAGAGCGATCAGCCGGGTCAGCGGAACGTGGCTTTCGCCACGCTCGCCACCAGCAGGGGAGGGATAGTGCTCGATCGCCAAGGCGCAGTGCCGCTCTATCATCAGATCTACCTGAGCCTGCGCGATGAAATCCTCTGCGGACAGCGTCCTTATGGCAGCGTCCTGCCGACGGAGCAGGAGCTTTCGACGCAGTATAGCGTCTCGCGCATCACCGCCCGGCGTGTCCTGAACGACCTGGCCGACCAGCATTATGTCGAGCGGCGGCGGCGGCTCGGCACCCGGGTGATCTTCAAATCGCCCGCCAAGCCGATCGAGGCGAACATCGACCAGGCTGTGGACAGCCTGATGGCGCTGGGCGAGGGCACGACGGTCAACGTCATCTCGGTCGAGCATCGTGCAGCAACCGACATCATCGCCAATGCTTTGAAGATAGAGGAGGGCGCCGATGTGATCCGCGCCGTGCGCGTGCGCTGTCTCGAAGGCATCCCGATCGGTTATATCGTCAGCTATGTCCGCGGCGAACTGGCAGAGGTCATTTCCGAAAAGACCCTGCCGCGCGCACCGCTGCTCAAACTGCTCGACGAAGCCGGCCTTCACGCCGAGCGCGCCGAACAGACGATCGGTGCGATGCTCGCCGACCCGTCATTGGTCGAGGCGCTGAACGTCGAGCCTATGTCGGCTATCCTGCGCATCACCCGGACGGTTTACGACAAGAACGATATACCGTTCCTGCGGACCTATGCGCATTACCGGTCGGACCGCTTCCATATCAGGCTGGATCTCCACACGCCTGGGGGCTGATCATCCGAGTTGGCCTTGCGGTCGGGTGTCGATAGTCTCGCTCCGGTCATGGCGTACCGAAGTCTTATGATGATCGCCGCTGCATCTGCGCTCGCCGGATGCAAAGC
>NZ_JAGMXV010000026.1 GCF_018006725.1 Rhizorhabdus sp. | reverse complement strand
CCTCGGTGTTCGCCGGCGTGGGCGAGCGTACCCGCGAGGGCAACGATCTCTATCACGAGTTCCTTGACGCGGGCGTCATCGCCAAGGACGCCGACGGCAACCCGACCCCCGAGGGTTCGAAGGTGGCCCTGGTGTTCGGCCAGATGAACGAGCCGCCGGGCGCCCGTGCCCGCGTCGCTCTGTCGGGCCTGACGATCGCCGAATATTTCCGTGACGTCGAAGGTCAGGACGTGCTGTTTTTCGTCGACAACATCTTCCGCTTCACCCAGGCGGGTTCGGAAGTGTCGGCACTGCTCGGCCGTATTCCTTCGGCCGTGGGCTATCAGCCGACCCTGTCGACCGACATGGGCGCGCTGCAGGAGCGCATCACCTCGACCAACAAGGGTTCGATCACCTCGGTGCAGGCGATCTACGTGCCCGCGGACGATCTTACCGATCCGGCGCCGGCCACCTCCTTCGCCCACCTCGACGCCACGACCGTTCTGTCGCGCGCCATCTCCGAGCTGGGCATCTACCCAGCCGTGGATCCGCTCGACTCGACCAGCCGCGTGCTCGAGCCGCGCGTCGTCGGCCAGGAGCATTATGAAACCGCCCGCGCGGTTCAGGAAACGCTCCAGAAGTACAAGTCGCTGCAGGACATCATCGCGATCCTCGGCATGGACGAGCTGTCCGAAGAGGATAAGCTGACCGTCCAGCGCGCCCGCAAGATCCAGCGCTTCCTGTCGCAGCCGTTCCACGTCGCCGAAGTCTTCACCGGCATCTCCGGCAAGTTCGTGTCGATCGAAGACACGGTGAAGTCGTTCAAGGCCGTCGTCGACGGTGAATATGACCACCTGCCCGAGGCCGCTTTCTACATGGTCGGCGGCATCGACGAAGTGGTCGAGAAGGCCAAGAAGCTGGCCGCCGAAGCGGCCTGATGGAAGACCGGCCGCGCCTCGAGGATGCGGTCAACGAACTCTGCCCCTGGTCGGGAAAACCGATCGCGGCAGACTCGCTGACCCGCTATCGCGGCGCGGTCGTCGGCTTCTGCAACCCCGGCTGCCGGGACAAGTTCGACAGCGCCATATCGGCGTTCGAACAGGCCCTGCAGGCCAGACAGGATTGATCGATGGCAGATCTGCATTTCGAACTCGTCACCCCGGAGAAGCTGCTCCGTTCGGAAGACGTCCACATGGTCGTGGTTCCGGGCGCCGAGGGCGACTTCGGCGTGCTGGCGGGGCATGCTCCGTTCATGTCGACGGTCCGCACGGGCGAACTGGCGATCTATTCGGGCCCGAACACGATCGCGGCGCGCATTCACGTCGAAGGCGGCTTCGCCGAAGTGAATGAGAAGGGCCTGACGGTCCTGGCCGAGAAAGCCAGCGAAGCCTGAAACCGGTCTTCATGATGATCTTCGAGACCCGGCGCCACTGGCAGCCGGGTCTTTTTTTTGCGGGACGACCTTTCGTCTGAAAATGCGACGAACGGCGCAGCTTTTCGTCCTATGGCACAACGCCGCAATGTGTCGTTCAACCAAATCGCGCTACAGCACGTAGATAGAGCGAACGGGGCGACGGACATATGGCGACCATCGACGCGACACAGGAAAGTCAGCTTAGCTATCTGACGGGAATCGATGCGAACGGCCTGCTGGCTGCGCAGAGTTTCTGGACGTGGAACAGCGACAGTCCGGCGACCTATTCGTCCAGCCCTAATTACACTGCGAAGTTCGGTCCCGGCACGGCGGGAACCGGCGCGACCATAAGCTATGCCTTCGACACGGCCTCCAACTGGTCGGGGGTAGAGCAGCAAGCTTTTCTGCAGACCGCCGCCTTGTGGTCGGCGGTGGCGAACATCCGCTTCGTCGCAGCGACACCCGGCACGGCAGACATACTGATAGGTCGCGGCAGCGATGGATCGGCATCGGGCGGCCAGACCAGCTTTATCCCCGGCACTACCGGCACCTCGCGCGTCGGACGGGCAACCGAAGGCGAGATAACGATCGATGTCTCCACGCCCGGCTTTGGCCCTATCGGCGCAGCCTTTTCGGAATATGGCAGCTATCCCTATACGACTCTGATCCACGAATGGGGCCATGTCCTGGGGCTCGGCCATGGCGGCGCCTATGACGAGGGCGCCGACGTCGCAGAGACGGCCTATACCGCTTATGACGATCGAGCCTGGACGATCATGTCCTATCTCGATCCTGACAGTTCCTTTCGCTGGGGAACATCGCGGTCGAGCAACGGCCTTACCTACGGCAATGATCCCACCACCCCGATGATGCTCGACATCCTTGCGATCCAGCGCATGTACGGCGTCGCAGTCGATACGCCATTGTCGGGCGGTCAGACCTATGGCTTCAACAGCAATATCGGCGGCGACATCGGGAAGTTCTACGATTTCACGCAGAACAGCCGGCCGATCGTGACATTGTGGAACAAGGGAACGGGCAACACGCTCGATCTTTCCGGCTTCACCCAGGCTTCGACCGTGGACCTCCACGCAGGCAGCTTCAGCAGCGTCGCTGGCCTCTCGAAGAATCTCGCCATCGCTTATGACACGCGGATCGACACGCTGACGCTGGGCGGCGGCAACGACGTCGCCACCGCCAACGACAATGGCAATGTGATCATGGGCGGGCTCGGCTCCGACTCGATCGTCGGTGGCAACAGCAACGACCATCTCTACGGCGCAGCCTCCACCGCCCTCCCCGGAGATGGAGCGGACACCCTCAACGCTGGCACCGGAAGCGATTATCTGCAGGGCAATGCCGGCGACGATTCGCTCAACGGCCAGGACGGGTCGGACCGGATCTTCGGCGGTCAGGGCAATGATCGCATCGAAGGCGGCAATGGCAACGACACCGTCAACGGCAATCTCGGCAATGACAGCATCGTGGGCGGCGGCGGGAACGACTCGCTGCGCGGTGGCCAGGGCAATGACAGTCTGAGCGGTGCCACCGGCGACGATATCCTGCAGGGCGACCTCGGCAGCGACACGCTGGCCGGCGGGGTCGGCATCGATCGGTTGTCGGGCGGCAATGACGCCGACCTGTTCGTTTTTGTCGATGGCGACGCGACCTTGGCGGGAGCTTTGACTGACAGCATCACCGACTTTGCGCGTGGCGTTGATCATCTCCGCTTGGGCTTCGTTCCCACCGCCGTGACTGCGCTGACCGCGACAGCTTCCTTAGACGCGGCGCTCGCATCCGCCGTTCAATCACTCGCGGCGAGCGGATCGACGGCGGTCACGATGATTGCGGTCGGCAACGATCTCTATCTCTTCTACGATGCCGGCCCGCTGACCTCTCTGGAGGCGATCCGCCTCGAAGGCACCGCCGGCTTGTCGCTTTCCGACTTTGGCTAATCTCAGGCGCCTGAAAATTAACCGATTCTGAGGAGTTTTCGCCTTATCTCCCTTACGGGTTGATCGGCCGTGAGGCAGGGTGAATGAGTGCGTTCGGCAAAAGAGGCGCTATGACGCACGGGGCGAAGCCGGCCTTCGGCGTGGCGCGCCCGATGCATGGCGACGCGCCGACGCCGGGGCTGTCAGGTGGCCTGCAATTCCCTCCGCTCGATGCCGCCTTCCCCGGAGCAGGCAGCGATCCCTTCGCCGGCCTGCCCAGCTTCGACGATCCGATCGCCGCCAGCGAAGACGAGGCCACCGGCAGTCGACAGATCGACGCCATGACCCGCCTTGCCATTCGTGAGGCGGCCTCGGGTGACGCCGGACGTTCGCGGGTCGAAGGCTTCGAGGCATCGATCCACAAGATCAAGGAGCAGGTGCTTCCCCGCCTGCTTGAGCGCGTCGACCCCGAGGCGGCAGCGTCGTTGAGCAAGGACGAACTCGCCGAGGAGTTCCGCCCGATCATCGGCGAGGTACTCGCGGAGCTGCGGATCACGCTCAACCGGCGCGAACAGTTCGCGCTCGAAAAGGTCCTGATCGACGAGTTGCTCGGCCTCGGCCCGTTGGAGGAGTTGCTCAGCGATCCGCTGATCACCGACATCATGGTCAACGGCCCCGACCAGACCTATGTCGAGCGCAAGGGCAAGCTGGAGCTCGCCAAGGTCAATTTCCGCGACGAGGAGCATCTGTTCCAGATCGCCCAGCGCATCGTGTCGAAGGTCGGCCGCCGGGTCGATCAGACCACCCCGCTGGCCGACGCGCGCCTGACCGACGGCAGCCGCGTCAACGTGATCGTCCCGCCCCTTTCACTGCGCGGCACCGCCATCTCGATCCGCAAATTCTCGTCGAAGCCGATCACGCTCGACATGATGGCGCGCAGCGGCTCGATGAGCGAGCGCATGGCGACCATGCTCAAGATCGCGGGTGCGAGCCGCTTCAACGTGGTCATTTCGGGCGGCACCGGTTCGGGCAAAACGACGATGCTGAACGCCCTGTCGAAGATGATCGACCCCGGCGAGCGCGTGATCACCATCGAGGACGCAGCCGAACTCCGCCTGCAGCAGCCGCACTGGCTGCCCTTGGAAACTCGACCGGCCAATCTCGAAGGCCAGGGCGCGATCTCGATCCGCGACCTCGTCGTCAATGCGCTGCGCATGCGTCCCGACCGCATCATCCTGGGCGAAATTCGCGGCCCCGAATGTTTCGATATGCTGGCCGCGATGAACACCGGTCACGACGGGTCGATGTGCACGCTCCACTCCAATAGCCCGCGCGAGGCGCTGGCGCGCATGGAGAACATGGTGATGATGTCGGACATCAAGGTGCCGAAGGAAGCCATCTCGAAGCAGATCGCGGATTCGGTGGACCTGATCGTCCAGGTGAAGCGCCTGCGCGACGGCTCCCGCCGCGTGACAAGCATCACCGAAGTGCTGGGCATGGAAGGCCCGGTGATCATCACCCAGGAACTGTTCAAGTTCGAATATCATGCCGAGGACACCGAAGGTAAGATCGTCGGCGAGTTCGTGCCGACCGGCCTGCGTCCTTACACGATCGAAAAGGCCCGCCAGTTCGGGTTCGATCAGGCGCTGCTCGAGTCCTGCCTCTGAGGCCTCATTCGCCGCGCAGCCACCAGGCCGCGAACACCGCCGCCAGCAACAGCGACAGCACCGCGATCAGCGACCAAGGCACCCAGGCGATTCGGCCGCGTTCACGATCGGCGTCCCTCCGGCGATGATTTCGCCAGTCTGCCGCGATGGATAGCACTGCCAGCGCGGCGAAGCACAATGTCGGCCATGCGTAATCCGATTGCACCTTGTTGAGGCTCCGTCATGATGGGTCGTCAAACCATATCGGGAGTATGATGCCCATGCGCTACTCGCTTCTTGTCGCCCTCGGCCTGTCGCTCGCGGCACCGTCCCTCGCCGTGGCCGCCCCCGCCCCTTCGCCGGAACTGACCAAGGCGCTCTCGGACAGCCGCCGCAGCGAGGCCAACCGCGCGCGCGACGCCTATCGCCATCCTGCCGAAACACTGGCCTTCTTCGAGGTTGCCCCCGGCCAGACGGTCGTCGAATATTATCCCGGCGGCGGCTGGTACACCGAAATCCTCGCTCCGATGCTCAAGGGCAATGGCCGTTATGTCGCAATGCCGCCCGCATCGGAAAAGGGACTGGCCGCAGCAAAGGCCATGCTCGAACGCAACAAGGACTGGTTCGGGACCGTCGATGTCGCACCGTTCAGCCCGACCGAGCCCTCGACCTTCCCCGCAGGCACGGCAGACCGCGTGCTCACCTTCCGCAACGTCCACAACCTCATCATGGCGGGCGATGCCACGGCGGCCAAGGCCTTCGCCGACTTCTACGGCGCGTTGAAGCCGGGTGGCATATTGGGCGTCGTCGATCATCGGCTCCCCGAGGAAATGGATTCCGCGAAGGAAAAGCAGAGCGGCTACATCAAACGCTCGACCATCATCCGCCTCGCTACCGCAGCCGGGTTCAAGCTCGTGGGCGAATCGCCGGTCAACGCCAATCCGAAGGACACGCATGACTGGCCGAAGGGCGTGTGGACCCTGCCGCCGACCTACAGCCTGGGCGAGGTCGACCGCGCCAAATATCAGGCGATCGGGGAGAGCGACCGACTGACGCTGAAGTTCGTCAAGCCGGCGAGCTAAGCAGGCAAGCCGTCGCCGGATCACCGGCGGCGGCTATCGCCGCTTCCGCTTGCTTATTTCAGCTTGTTGATCTGTTCCTGCATGGCCGCGAGCTGCGCCTTGAGCGCCTCCACCTCGTTGCGCGGCGTCGTGTCGACGGCCGGTTCTTCCTTGGCGGAGCCAGCGGCGCGGGGCGGCTTGAAGGCGCTGGCGGCAGCCTCGAGCATCTCCATGTTGCGCTTCGCGATCTCGGCAAAGGGACCGCCCGCGAAAGCGCCTTCCATGGCCTGACGGAACTGCGTCTGGTTGCGGCGGAAAGCATCCATCGACGCTTCCAGATATTGCGGAACCATCGACTGCATCGAATCGCCATAAAGCGAGATCAGCTGACGGAGAAAGCTGACCGGCAGCATCGTCTGGCCGCGATTCTCTTCCTCCATGATGATCTGCGTCAGGACATTATGAGTGATGTCCTCTTCCGACTTGGCGTCGATCACCTTGAAGTCGCGCCCCTCGCGCGTCATCGTCGCGAGATGGTCGAGCGTGATATAACTCGAAGTTTCGGTGTTGTAGAGCCGACGATTGGCGTACTTCTTGATGATGACCGTGCCAGAGCCGTCCGATGATTTCGCCATGATACCCCGCCTGCCCAACAGTTCTGCTGGAAGCATAGCACCAAATCTTTCCGCGCCGCAACACAGGCCGCGCCCGCTGCCGCTGTTCCTCGACATGCTGCGCAGCGAAACCGGCTCGGACCCCGGCCGGATGAAGGCTGCCCTCGCCGGATTGCGCGCCTATCAGTCCGCACCGCGCACGCCACGAGCGCCGGCTCCCTCGACAGTCGGACAGATCGGACGCGTTCGGGTCCATGGCTATGCTGAAGCCGGGCGGCCTGTTCTGTTCGTACCGTCGCTGATCAACGGCTGCGAGATCCTTGATCTCAGTGTCGAAAATTCGATGATGCGCGGTCTCGCCGCGAGCGGACTTCAGCCCTTCCTGCTTGACTGGGGCACGCCCGGTCCGGACGAAGCCGATCTCGACATCGGCGCCCATGTCGAACGCTATCTGCTGCCCGCGCTTGATCTGCTCGGGCCCGATACCGTGCTGGCCGGCTATTGCCTCGGCGGAACGATGAGCATCGCGGCCGCCGCACTGTCCGCCCCCCGTGCGCTGCTGCTGATCGCAGCACCGTGGGATTTCGACGGATTTTCTTCGCAGACGCGAAACGATCTGCTGCAGCTTTGGGAGGGCGCAGCAACTGCTGCGGAGCAACTGGGCCTGCTTCCCGCCGAAATCCTGCAGCAGATTTTCTGGCGGATCGACCCGGTCCGGACGATCGCCAAGTTCGAACAATTCTCTACTAAGGATCCTTCGAGCGCCGAGGGCCGCAATTACATTGCCGTCGAGGATTGGGCCAATGATGGCCCCCCGATGACCTTTGCCGCCGGTCGCCAGCTTATGAAATCGCTGATGGTCGAGAATTGCACCGGACAAGGCGCATGGACTGTGGCCGGACGGACGATCGCGCCGGACCGTCTGCGCATGCCGATCCTGAACATCGCATCTACGATCGATCGGATCACCCCCGAGGCGACAGCCCTTCCGCATGGCGAGCGACTGTCGCTCGCAGAAGGTCATGTCGGCATGGTCGTGGGTCGCAAGGCGCCGGAATCGCTCTGGCACCAGATCGCCCTATGGGTTTCGCAGCTGCAAAACTCCTGATAGTCGACAGACGGACAAATCCCGCGTGAGTCGATCATATCGGGCCCTCGAGAGCCCTTCGCATACGCGGCAACCAGCAGGAGCTCGACCATGACCGATATCGTGATAACCGGAGCCAAGCGCACCCCCGTCGGCAGCTTCCTGGGGTCCTTTGCCGCTACGCCGGCGCATGAGCTGGGCCGCATCGCGATCGAAGCCGCGCTGACGCAGGCCGGGGTTGCCGCCACGGATGTCGACGAGGTCGTGCTCGGTCAGGTGCTCACCGCAGCCCAGGGCCAGAATCCGGCGCGGCAGGCGGCGATCAACGCCGGCATCCCCAAAGAGGCGACCGCTTTCGGCATCAACCAGGTATGCGGGTCCGGTCTACGCGCCGTCGCCCTGGCGGCTCAGGCGATCCGCTGTGGTGATGCGACCATCGTCGTCGCTGGCGGCCAGGAGAATATGTCGCTCTCGCCCCATGCCCAGCATATGCGCAACGGCGCCAAGATGGGCAACGCGACCCTCGTGGATACCATGATCGTCGATGGCCTTACCGATGTATTCAACGGCTATCATATGGGCATCACCGCCGAAAATCTCGCCGAGAAATATCAGATCGGCCGCGAGGAGCAGGACAGATTCGCGGTCGCCAGCCAGAACAAGGCCGAGGCAGCGCGCGCGGCTGGCCGCTTTGCCGACGAAATCGTGCCGGTGACGGTCAAGACCCGCAAGGGCGAGACAGTCGTCGACCAGGATGAATATATTCGCGCAGGCGCCACGCTGGAAGCGATGGCCGGCCTGAAGCCTGCGTTCAAGAAGGACGGGACCGTAACGGCCGCCAATGCCAGTGGGATCAACGACGGCGCCGCAGCACTCGTCCTGATGACCGCCGATGAGGCGACGAAGCGGGGCGCACCGGTACTCGGCAAGGTCGCCAGCTGGGCCACCTGCGGGGTCGCCCCCTCGATCATGGGCATCGGCCCGGCACCGGCGAGCACGCTGGCGCTGCAGAAGGCAGGCTGGTCGATCGGCGACCTCGACCTGATCGAAGCGAACGAAGCCTTTGCCGCCCAGGCGCTGGCCGTCGGCAAGGAACTGGGCTGGAACCCGGACATCGTCAACGTCAATGGCGGCGCGATCGCAATCGGTCACCCGATCGGCGCCTCGGGCGCGCGCGTCCTCACTACGCTGCTCTACGAAATGGCGAAGCGCGATGCACGCAAGGGTCTCGTCACCCTGTGCATCGGCGGCGGCATGGGCATCGCCATGTGCATCGAGCGCTGACCGGCACAATCGGGTCATCGAACGGCGGGGGCTCGGTTGCCCGTGCCCCCGCCATTTACCCCTCTTCAACTTCTCTGCGCTTTAATCGATCCAACTGGCAGTTTTGAGGATCGATCATGGGCGACATGGCCGGGGAGACCCCCGCACCGGCGGGCAAGCGCACGCGCAAGCGCGACAGCCTGTTGCTGATGGCGTCGATGCGGGCAGCGGGGGACTATGCGCGCCAGACGCAGCCTATCCGAATCCGCAACCTCTCGCCCACCGGCCTCATGGCTGATTCCGAACTCGACTATGACGAAGGCGCAGTCGTCGAGGTCGAGATTCGCGGTGTGGGCACCGTCGGAGGCGAGATTGTCTGGGTCCGGGAAGGCCGGATGGGGATCACGTTCAATGCGGTGATCGACCCTAAAATGGCTCGGCGGCAGGTCGTGAACGGCAGCGACGATAATTTACGCAAGCTCGTCGACCTCGGTCGCGTCCGCAGGCCTGGATTGAGGATCGACTGACCCTCAATCCTCCTGCGCGTCAAAGTCGGGCGAGAGCCTCTTTGATCTTCAATTTCTGCTTCTTCAGTTCGTTGATCAGCATCGTGTCGGGAGAAGGCCGACGGCTTTCCGCTGCGATCCGGGCCTCGATGCCTGCATGCTTCGCCAACATGGCGGACGAATGGGTAGTCGACATAGATAGCGTCTCCTTTCACCTCGTCTTGGGGAAACCAATAAATCACGATTCGGCGACGCTGTCTTGGTTAAAAATTTCGCTTTACCGGAGCGCTCGATACGATCTGGCGTAAGCTGCGGGAAAAGCACGACAAGCCGTTCGCGCGTCCTTGCCCTTGAGCAGACGCATGTTTCACCGCTAGACTCTGCGCAAGGAAATGCCGTTGCGGAGGGAGTCGTCTTGGACAGTGAACTGATCGAACGCCGCATCCATATATTGCGCCAGGAGCATGGCGACCTCGAAGCGGCGATCGTCGCATTGCAAGCCGCACCGGCCATCGATCAACTGCAGATTGCGCGGATCAAGAAGCGCAAGCTTCGGATCAAGGACGAGATCAGCCAGCTTGAGGATATGCTGATTCCCGACATCATTGCCTGACATTCGCCCGGAACAAGCGAAGACACAGCCACGGAACGCATAGCTGTTGCGCGCACGCCTGTTGCGCCGCGCAACAGGCATAAAAAAAGAGGACCTCAGTCCTCCCTGCTGACCTTCTCGTTCCGCTCGTGGCGCTCCTGCGCCTCGACGGTCATGGTCGCGATCGGGCGCGCCTCGAGCCGGCCCAGCGAGATCGGCTCGCCGGTGACCTCGCAATAGCCATATTCGCCATCCTCGATCCGACGCAGCGCGGCATCGATCTTGGAGATCAGCTTGCGCTGGCGATCACGCGTGCGCAATTCGATCGACCAATCGGTCTCACTCGACGCGCGATCGGTGAGATCCGGCTCGCGCAGCGAATCGATCTGCAGCTGTTGGAGGGTGCCCGCCGATTCCTTGAGGATGGAATCCTTCCAGGCGAGCAATTTCGCCTTGAAATAGGCAAGCTGCCTTTCGTTCATGAAAGGCTCGTCAGGCGATGGCCTGTAGTCGTCGTCCAGATCCACAGAAGACACGTTTACTGGTTCCCGACAATCGAAACGCGTTGCAGCGACGACGCCATATGACTCTCCGCTGTTCCCCTTCGGCACGCCGGACTCGGCAGTTTTCTGCCATATCCCCGACGTGTGCGCGGCTATAGACAGGGCAACGCCCGCGCACAAGCCGGGAGGCTGTACGCGGGCGCAGATTTTTTACCGATGTCGGCTCGACTTAGCCTGCGGGCGGCGTCGTTGCCTTAACGGCCGCCTCCAGCTGTGCCTGGGTCATGCCGATCACCGGGCCGTTAGGGCCTTGCGCCAGCGATGCCTTGGGGAGTTTTGCCTTGGCGTTGGGCGTAGCGATCGTCACCATATCGCCTTCGATGGCCTCGATCGTGCCGACGGCGCCACCGCTGGCGTCGCTAACGGCGGCGCCCGGTGCCAGCGATGCCAGGAACTGCTCCTTCTGCTGGGCCGAGGCGCCTTGGGCAGCGGCCTCAAGCTCTGCCTTCGTCATACCCAGAAGCAGGCCCTTGTCGCTCTGCGCAAAGGACGAGGTGGGCACGCTTGCCTTGACGGCGCCGGTGTCGATCACGGCGATGTCGCCATTGACGGAAGATATCGTTCCGACAGCGCCGCCCTTGGCGTCCATGACGGCCGCTCCCTGAGTGACGTTTACAGTGGCGGCCGCAGCCGGCTGGGACGATGCCGGCGTCTGCGCATAGGCCACGCCATTGGTAGCCATGAGAAGGGTGGTAGCCAAAAATGCTGCTCGCAAGGTCACGTTCACACTCCTTTTCCTGAACATAATCAAAGCGGTCGCTAGATTGACTCCCGATCGACGCAGGTCGTTCCACCTTGTTTCGGCGAACCGAAAGCTGCGCGGGGCGAAACGAAATTCGTCAGGCGGCCTAAGGAGAACAGGCTCACGAGCCGGTAGAGCCTCGCCGGATCCGCCCTAAGCGCCGTCTCGAATGTTGCGTGGCCCATCCAACATGGCCATAGGGCGAACATGCACGACATACGCCTCATCCGGGACAATCCCGCAGCTTTCGACGCAGCTCTGATACGGCGCGGGGCTGCTCCCGCAGCCGACGCCCTGCTGGCGCTTGACGAGCGCCGCCGGGCTGTCGCCACCGAGTTGCAAACCGCCCAGACGCGCCGCAATGAGGCATCCAAGGCGATCGGTCAGGCCAAGGCGCAGAAGGATGAAGCGACCGCGTCCGCGCTCATGGCCGAAGTCGCGACGCTCAAGGAGCGTATGCCGGCCCTGGAGACCGAGGGCACGGAAATCGACGCACAACTGACGGCTGCGCTGGCGGCGCTGCCCAACCTCGCCGCTGCCGACGTGCCCGATGGCGCCGACGAGCAGGACAATGTCGAGCAGCACAAATGGGGCGTCATCCCCGCTTTCGCATTCGATGCAAAGGAGCATGCCGACTTCGCCGGGCCGCTCGGCCTCGACTTCGAGAGCGCCGCTGCGATCTCCGGCGCCCGCTTTGCCGTTCTCAAGGGCGGCATCGCCCGCCTGCAGCGCGCGCTGGGCGCGTTCATGCTCGATCGCCAGACCGAAGCAGGCTTCACCGAGGTCGTCCCGCCGCTGCTCGTTCGCGACGACGCGATGTTCGGGACCGGCCAGTTGCCGAAGTTCGCGGAGGATCTGTTCCGGACGACCGACGGGCGCTGGCTCATCCCCACTGCGGAAGTCAGCCTGACCAATCTGGTGCGCGAGCAGATCCTGAGCGAGTCCGCCCTGCCGATGAAGCTGACCGCGCTGACGCAATGCTTCCGTTCGGAGGCGGGGGCCGCCGGCCGCGATACGCGAGGGTTGATCCGCCAGCACCAGTTCGAAAAGGTCGAACTGGTCGCGATCGCGACACCTGAGCAATCGGAGGCCGTTCACGAGGAGATGACCCGCGCCGCCGAGGCGATCCTCGAGGCGCTCGCCCTGCCCTATCGCCGGGTGCTGCTGTGCACCGGCGACATGGGCTTCTCGGCGCGCAAGACCTATGATCTCGAAGTCTGGCTGCCCGGTCAGGGCCGCTATCGCGAGATCAGCAGCATCTCCAACTGCGGCGAGTTCCAGGCCCGCCGCATGAATGCGCGCTTCCGCCCCGCCGGCGAAAGCAAGGGCACACGCTTCGTCCACACGCTCAACGGTTCCGGTCTAGCCGTCGGTCGCACCCTCGTCGCCGTACTGGAAAATTACCAGCAGGCTGATGGCTCGGTCCGCATCCCGGAGGCGCTCCTGCCCTATATGGGCGGCATCACCGAGCTTCGCCCCGCATGAGGATACTGCTGACCAATGACGACGGTGTCGGCGCGCCGGGGCTCGCGGTGCTCGAACGGATCGCGCGCACCTTGTCCGACGACGTTACCATCGTGGCACCGCTCAGCGAGAAGTCGGGCGCGGGCCGGTCGCTGACCCTCACCCGCCCCCTTCGCCTGCGCCAGTTGGGCGAGCGTCGC
This sequence comes from Rhizorhabdus sp., assembly GCF_018006725.1. Lineage (GTDB taxonomy): Bacteria > Pseudomonadota > Alphaproteobacteria > Sphingomonadales > Sphingomonadaceae > Rhizorhabdus. The sequence continues at coordinate 20,866 of NZ_JAGMXV010000026.1, read as the reverse complement.
TATGCGGTTTCGGGTACGCCCACCGACGCGGTCATGATGGCACTGGCCCATGTGATGAAGGATGGTCCGCCCGATCTGATCCTGTCCGGCGTCAATCGCGGCGCCAATCTGGGCGAGGATGTCAGCTATTCGGGAACCGTTTCGGCCGCCATGGAAGGCGCGCTGGCCGGGATCCGGTCGATCGCGCTGAGCCAGGTCTATGCGAAGTCCGGAGCCGGCGCCAATGTCAGCTTTGCCGCAGCCGAAGCCTGGGGCGAGCGCGTCCTGCGCCCGCTGCTCGATGGGCCCTGGTCGCCGCGCAGCCTCGTCAACATCAACTTTCCGGCCCGCGAACCCGATCAGGTTCTGGGCGTCCGCGTCGTGCCACAGGGGTTGCGCGACTATGGCGCGACCGAAATCCTGCAGCGGACCGATCCGCGCGGCTTCGACTATTTCTGGCTCAAGCTGGCCGGTATGCCACACACGCCGGCCCATGACACCGATCTGGAGGCAGCAGCCGACGGGTGGGTGACGGTGACGCCGCTCCACTGCGACATGACCAACCGCGCGGCGCTTTCTGATCTCGCTGCCCTCTACCGCTGAAAGCCGCCGGTCCGTAACGGACGGACCGGCTCTAACCATGGGCAAACTGGTCGACAGCCGGGGTGAAATGCCCGCAGCGGACTGCTAACAGGACGATATGGTTCAGCATCCCCGCCGCCCCGCCGCCTCCGCCGTGACAGCGCTGCTGCTGACGACCGCCTGCATCCCCTCGCCCGACCGCGCGGAGATGCGCGGCGCCAACCCGCCGCCGCGCGCGTCTCGCAGCGCGACGGCGGCGTCGACTGTTCCGACAAGACAGACCGCGCCTGTTACGACACCGGGGCCACCTCCGCCGCCCGTGTCCGAAAATGCGCCGCCGTCGCCGCCCCCTGCATGGCAAGTGCGCACCGTCACGCCATCGGCCGTCGATGTGCCGTCGTCGGTCTATGTGGTACGGCGGGGCGACACGCTACGGGGCATTTCGGAGAAAACCGGTGCCGCTTCGGAGGCCATCGCCCGGGTCAACGACGTCCCGCCGCCGTTCAAGATTCTGGTCGGCCAGAAACTGAAGATTCCCGGTGGCCGCTATCACCGCGTCGGCAAGGGCGAGACCGGCATCGCCATCGCCCGCGCCTATGGCGTCGACTGGCTGAAGATCGCGCAGAGCAATCAGCTCGAAGAACCCTATGTCCTGCGCGAGGGTCAAAGGCTGCTCGTGCCCAGCGAAGTCGAAGTGGCCCGCATGTCGCCCGACGAGCGCGCCGCGGCCTTCCGCGTCGACATCGAGGACATCATCTCGGGCTCCGAGCCTGCCGTGGCGACGCGAGAGCAGCCCAAGCCACCGGTCACCACCCCGCGCACCGTCGCCCCGACCGTCGCGGTCGCCGAACCAAAGAGCTTCGCAGGGCGCTTCGACTGGCCGGTCAGGGGCAAGATTCTGCGCGGCTTCGGCAGGATCGGCAGCGGCCAGACCAATGACGGGATCAACATCGCGGCCGAACGGGGAAGCCCCATCGCTGCAGCGGCGGACGGCGTGGTCGCCTATGTCGGCCAGGACATTCCCGCTTATGGCACGCTCGTGCTGCTGCGCCATGGCGACGGCTGGATCAGCGCCTATGGCTATGCCGACAGCATCACCGTCACGCGCGGGCAGAAGGTCGTGCGCGGGCAGACGATCGCGCGCAGCGGGGCCAGCCCCTACAGCGCCGAGCCGCAACTCCACTTCGAGATCCGCAACGGTCTGAAGCCGGTCAATCCGCTGAGCTATCTGCCTTCGCGCGGCTGATCCCTACCGGTCCTCTGCAGCCAGCCACCCCAGAGTGAAAGGGCCCCAGCGCCCCCCGCAGCGATCCAGAGCGCGCCGGCACCGATGTGGGAATAGGCAAAGGCGCCGGTGATCGCACCGGCGACAAGGCCCGACCATAGCAGCAGAAAGGGACACCAAGCCCAACGGTCCCCTCCGCGCAGCGCCTCGCCCAGCCGCTGGCCGAAGCGGACCAGCGCCCCGGTCATGTAGGTGACCCCGATCGTCACGTCGCCGTCGCGCTGGAACACGTTGTTGACGACACCCATGGCCAGAGCGAGCGGCACCAGCATGGCGACCGCGCCTCCTCCGGTCGTCTCGATCAGCGCGCTGCAGGCGATGATCAGCGACACGAACAGCAGAACCAGCCCCTTGCGCCGGGTGGGCCAGCGGCTGCCGACGAGGCCTCCTGCGACCACGCCTACAACGAAGCTGCCGATCAGCAGGGCAGCCAGCGCGGCGATCGGCCCGGCTGCGACGAGATCGACGCCGAGACGCGTCGAATTGCCGCTCATGAACGAAACGAACAGGCCGCCACTGCGCAGGAAACCGATCGCGTCGATGAAGCCGGCAAGCGCCGCCAGCACCACCGCGAGAGCCCATGCCGATATGCCATAGCGCATCATCCGATCATCTAAGCATCGCCGATAGGAGGGCCGTCAACCGCCTCTCGCCTTTCTCGACGAAAAGGCTTATGTGCGCGCCACCCATGGCAATCGAAATCCCCTCCCCGCCGAAGATCGGCATGGTCTCGCTCGGCTGTCCCAAGAATCTGGTCGACAGCGAACGCATCCTCACCAAGCTCCGCTCGGAAGGCTACGGCCTGTCGCCGGACTATGCCGGCGCCGACGTCGTGCTGGTCAACACCTGCGGCTTCCTCGACAGCGCGAAGGAGGAGAGCCTGGAGGCGATCGGCGAGGCCATTGCCGAAAATGGCCGCGTGATCGTCACCGGCTGCATGGGCGACGAAGCCGATGCGATCCGGGCCCGTTTCCCCAACGTCCTCGCGATATCGGGTGCGCACCAATATGAGTCGGTGGTCGGCGCGGTCCACGAAGCGGCGCCGATGCCGCCTTCGCCCTATGTCGATCTGGTGCCGGAATCGGGGCTGAAGCTCACGCCGCGCCATTACAGCTATCTGAAGATCTCGGAAGGCTGCAACCACCGCTGCAGCTTCTGCATCATCCCGTCGATCCGCGGCGATCTGGTCAGCCGGCGTCCCGACGCGATCCTGCGCGAGGCCGAAAAGCTGATCGCGGCCGGTACGCGAGAATTGCTGGTGATCAGCCAGGACACCTCGGCTTATGGCCTGGACCTGCGCCATGCCAGCTATCCGCTCAAGAGCGGTGGCGAGGTCCGCGCGCACATGACCGACCTGGCGCGCGAGCTGGGGCGGCTCGGTGCCTGGGTGCGGCTCCACTATGTCTATCCCTATCCGCATGTGGATCAGGTGATCCCGCTGATGGCGGAAGGGCTGGTGCTCCCCTATCTCGACATCCCCTTCCAGCATGCGAGCCCGAGCGTGCTGCGGGCGATGAAGCGTCCCGCCAATGATGCCAAGGTGCTTGAGCGGCTGGCGGCGTGGCGATCGATCTGTCCCGACATTGCGATCCGGTCGACCTTCGTGGTCGGCTTTCCCGGCGAGACCGAGGAAGATTTCCAATATCTCCTCGACTGGCTTGATGAGGCCCAGCTCGATCGCGTCGGCGCCTTCCGGTTCGAGCCGGTCGCAGGCGCGACCGCGAATGATCTGCCCGGTGCGGTTCCCGAAGCGGTCAAGGAAGAGCGCTACGCACGCATCATGGACAAGTGCGCCGCCATCTCGGCTGCGAAGCTCGAAGCCAAGGTCGGCCGCACGCTCGACGTGATCATCGACCTGGTCGACGACGAAGGCGGCGCAACGGGCCGTTCCAAGGCCGACGCTCCCGAGATCGACGGCGAGGTCCATTTGCGCGACGCCGGTCATCTCCAGCCGGGCGATGTGGTCCGGGTCGAGATCGAGGAAGCCGACGACCACGACCTGTTCGGGGTGCCGCTCCCGGCCTGACGTCGCCGCCGCGCCCGGTCAGGGCAGCGGCAGGCGATCGATCAGCTTGTCGAGCGTCAGCGGATAATCGCGCAGCCTGATCCCGGTCGCGTTGTAGACCGCGTTGGCGATGGACGCGCCGGCGCCGCAAATGCCCAGCTCGCCGACGCCCTTCGCCTTCATCGGCGAGGATTTGTCGTCCAGTTCGGACAGGAAGAACACGTCCTGTTCGGGAATGTCGGCATGGACCGGCACATGATAGTCGACCAGATCGCGCGTAACGAAATAGCCGAAGCGCGGGTCGACGACGAGCTCTTCCATCAGCGCCGCACCCGCGCCCATCGTCATCGAGCCGATGACCTGGCTGCGCGCCGATTTGGGATTGAGGATACGCCCAGCCGCGAAGGCGCCCGCCTGACGACGAATACGGATCTCGCCGGTGTAGACATCGACGCCGACCTCGCAGAAATGGGCGCCGAAGGTGGCCTGGGCGTATCGCTTAGAGAGGCTTCCGAAATCGATGCCGTCGGTCACCGCGACACCGTCCGGTCCGGCCGCTTCGCCCAGCGCGATGCGGCGATTGCCGGACAGGACATGCCCGTCTGCGAAGTCGACGTCCGCATCGTTGAAGCCGGCCTTCTGCGCGATCTCGCGTCGCAGTGACAGACAGGCGGCATAGACGCCGGCCGTCGCGCTGTTCGCACCCCATTGGCCACCTGACCCCGCCGACTTGGGAAAGCTGCTGTCGCCCAGCCGCACATCCACATCGGTGACATCAACACCCAGCATCTCGGCGGCCGTCTGCGCGATGATCGTGTAGCTGCCGGTGCCGATGTCGGTCATGTCGGTTTCGACCCAGACGCGCCCGTCGCCTTCGATGCCGACGCGCGCCTTCGACGCGCTTACGAGATTACCCCTGAAAGCCGCCGCCATGCCCATACCGATCAACCAGTCGCCATCGCGCCTGCTGGCAGGGGTGTGGGGCCGGTCCTTCCAGCCGAACCGCTCTGCGCCGACCCGAAGACATTCGATGAACGGTCGGCTCGAAAAAGGACGCTCGGGCCCCTTCTCGGGATCATATTGGACGTCGTTGCGGATGCGGAGTTCGACCGGATCGAGGCCGACCTTTTCCGCCAGTTCATCCATCGCGACTTCCAAAGCGAGCATGCCGGCCGCTTCGCCGGGCGCGCGCATCGCATTGCCTTCGGGCAGGTTCAGCTCGGTCAGATAATGGGCGACCAGCCTGTTCTCTCCACGATAGAGCAGCCGAGTCTGGATGCCGGCGCTCTCGGTGCCGCCGCCGGGCTGATTGCCCGACCAGCTTTCATGGCCGATGGCGACGATCCGCCCGGCGGGATCGGCGCCCAGCCTGATCCGTTGCACCGTTGCCGGCCGGTGCGTGGTGTTGTTGGCGATCTGTGGGCGGGCGAGCGCGACCTTCACCGGGCGGCCAATATGCCGGGCGGCGATGGCGGCCAGCACCGCATCTGCGCGGACCCACAGCTTCGATCCGAACCCGCCGCCTATGTAGGGCGAGATGATCCGGACCTTGTCCTTGGCGATCCCCAGCGTCACCGCCATGTCGTCGACCGCATCGGCGATCATCTGGTTGGACGTCCAGAGCTTCAGAGCATCGCCGTCCCAGCGCGCGGTGGACGCATGCGGCTCCATCATCTGGTGGCTCTGGTCGGGCGTCGTGTAGCGCTCGTCCAGCTGCACGGCCGCAGCTGCGAATCCCGCCTCGAAATCGCCCGCGCGGGTGAGACCGGGACCGCCGAAGCCACGCGGCGCCTGCCTGGCATGCGGGATGGCATCCTCAAGATCGTAGCGCCCGTCCTCAACGACATAGTCGATCTTGAGCAGGGCAGCGGCATGGCGCGCCTGTTCGAACCGCTCGGCGACGACCAGCGCCACCGCCTGATCATAATGTTCGATCTCGGGCCCGCCGAGCAGGCGGACGGCATGCGAGCCCGACTGGCCCAGTTGCCCGGCATTGGCTGCGTGGATCACGGCGATGACACCGGGCGCGGCTTCGGCCACGCGCGTGTCGATCGACTGGATACGTCCTTTGGCGATGGTCGACCCGACCACCCAGCCATAAGCGGCGTCAGGCGCGACGTCGTGGCGCTCATAGGCATAAGGCGCGGTGCCGCTGACCTTGAGCGGTCCTTCGACCCGGTCGAGAGGACGGCCCACGACGCGCTCGCGATCGATCGGGTTGGCGCCGGCCGGCGTATCGAATTTCAGGCTCATGCCGAGGCCTCCGTCATGACCGCCGACAGCGTCCGGCGCAGCAGGGTGAGCTTGAAGCGATTCTGTTCGGTCGGCCGCGCATCCGCAGTCAGCGCGTCGGCGAGGTCGTCTACCCCGCCGCTTTCCGCGTTCCCGACCCTCCAGGGCTTGGCGGCGACCCCACCCACGGCGACGCGACGTTCACCCTCGCCGACGATCGCGGCAACCGACACCAGCGCGAAGGCGTAGGACGCCCGATCGCGAACCTTGCGATAGATATGGCGCCCCGGCATCGGGGGCGGCAGAGTCACCGCCGTGATCAGTTCGCCGGGATCGAGTATGGTTTCGACCTGAGGCGTCTCTCCCGGCAATGTGTGAAAATCGGCTATGGCGATCGTGCGCGTCGTGCCATCGGCTTTGATCGTCTCGATCCGTGCATCGAGCACGCGCAGGCCGACCGCCATATCGGACGGATGGGTCGCGATGCACTGGTCGCTGCTGCCCAAGACGGCAAGGCCCCGGCTCATGCCCCCGATCGCCGAGCAACCCGATCCGGGCTCGCGCTTGTTGCACGGCTTGCTGACGTCGTAGAAATAAGGACAGCGAGTCCGCTGCAGCAAATTACCCGCCGTCGTCGCCTTGTTGCGCAACTGCCCGGAGGCGCCGGCCAGTAGCGCCCGCGACAGGACTGCATAGTCCGCTCGCACCCGCCGATGCGCCGCCAGATCCGTATTGCGGACGAGAGCGCCGATGCGCAGGCCACCGTCATCGGTTTCCTCGATCCGGTCGAGGCCGGTGCGGTTGATGTCGATCAGATGCGTCGGCTGTTCGACCCGCACCTTCATCAGGTCGAGCAAATTGGTGCCGCCCGCGATGAAACGCGCTCCGGAATGCTCGGCTGCCAGACGCGCCGCATCGGCCGCGTCTTTGGCCCGATGATAAGTGAAAGGCGTCATGCTGCGGCCTCCCCGGCCACCTGGCGGATCGCCGCGATGATGTTCGGATAGGCAGCGCACCGGCAGATATTGCCACTCATCCGTTCCCGCAACTCGTCATCGGACAGGCGGACATCGAGCAAGTCGGCACTGACATGACTCGGAATTTCCTGCTCGATCTCGTCGAGCACTGCGACGGCCGAGCAGATCTGGCCGGGCGTGCAATAGCCGCACTGATAGCCATCCTGCTCGACGAAGGCCTGCTGCATCGGATGGAGCGCTTCGGGCGTACCCAGCCCTTCGATCGTTACCACCTCGTCGCCGTCGTGCATGACCGCCAGCGACAGGCAGCTGTTGATCCGGCGGCCATCGACGATCACCGTGCAGGCGCCGCACTGGCCATGGTCGCAGCCCTTCTTGGTCCCCGTCAGCCGCAGATGCTCCCGCAGCAGATCGAGCAGCGTCGTCCGGGGATCGAGCGAGACCTCATGATGCTGCCCGTTGACCTTGAGCGAAACCGCCATGGCTGGCCCGGTGGCAGCCCGGTCGCCGGTCGCCAGTTGCTGGGTCATTGCTTACTCCTTGTCCGGAAAATCGCTCGGTCGGATCACGCCGTTTCACGCTCACCCAACGCCACTGCCCGCAACATGTTTCATTTCGTTCGCATGCAGGATCAGCATAGCCTTTGGGGCAGGCCCGATCCGTAAGGCCGCCTCACCCCCAGAGGGCCGGCTGCGCCGGATGCGCGATCCCACGATCGAAAGCGATCGGGCAGTCCCGGTCTGCCCCGAGCAACAATGGGCCGTCCAGATCGACCCATCGCGCCTGTTGCGCCACGATCATCGCAGGCGCGACTGCCAGGGAAGTGCACAACATGCAGCCGACCATGAGATCGAGCTCTTCCGCGCGAGCAGCCTCAGCGAGCCGCAGCGCCTCGGTCAGCCCTCCTGCCTTATCCAGCTTGATGTTGACGGCGTCGTAACGCCCGGCGCAGCGCGCGATGTCGTTGCTGTCCTGGCAGCTTTCGTCGGCGCAGAGCGGAATAGGCGAGGCTATGCCGTCGAGCAGATGATCGAGACCGGCCTTGACCGGCTGTTCGATCAGTTCGACGCCGAATGGCAGCAACGCCGCCGCTTCCGCCGCAACATCGCGGCCGGTCCAGCTTTCATTCGCATCGACGATGATGCGCGCATCGGGGGCACCGCGCCGGACGGCTGCAACGCGGTCGAGATCTCCCTCCCCCGCCAGCTTGAGCTTGAGCAACGGGTATGTCGGCGCTGCGGCCCGGGCGTCCGTCTCCATCTTCGCCGGTTCGCCCAGCGATATCGTGAAGGCGGTGGTTCGGGGAGCCATCGCGTCGAGCCCGGCCAGTGCCCAGGCCGGATGCCCACGACGCTTGGCCTGCACGTCCCACAGCGCGCAGTCCAGTGCATTGCGAGCGGCACCGCGCGGCATGAGGTGCAGCAGGTCCGAGCGCGTCATTCCGTCCCGCAGCCGGGCGTCCATCGCCAGGACCTGATCGAGCACCGACTGCGGCGTCTCGCCGTGATAGTAAATGGCCGTCCCCTCGCCCCGGCCCACGCAGCTGCCATCGTCCAGCTCGACCGTCACCACGTCGACATGGGTCTTGGCGCCGCGCGCGATGATGAAGCTCCCCGCCACCGGCCAGGTCTCGATCCGTGCCGAAAGGTGCGCTGCGATACGCTGGTCGCTCATGTCAGCGAAGAGGAGTCGCTCACCCGGCGTCGGGGTATCGGCTGCGCCTCGGGCGAGGGCCAATAGGCCTTGGGAAGGATCCGTCCGCGCTTCTCGAACGCCGCCTTCACGTCGGGACGGGCGAGCAGGCCCGCCCACAGATCGCGCAGTCGCGACTTCGGCGCAGCCCAGAGCGCTCCGGTGGGCTGGAACTGGACGATCAGTTCGCCGGAGGCCCGTTCGTCCGCGAATCCCTTGAGCGCGATCTGAGCGGCCTCCGTATCCCGCTTGACGCACAGCAGCGCCTCGACCGCCGCCGCATGATTTTGCCAGGCGAGCGACTTCAGCCGCTCGATCACTGGCCCCGCTTCTGCCGCCCGGTCGAGTGCGCCCAGAGCACAGACTTCGCTGCGGTCGATCCAGCGCATGGCGAAATCGTTGAGAACGCCCTTCCCCTTGGTCTGGATCGCACGCGCGATGACCAGCGCCTGGGCCGGCCTGCCGATCTCGTCGAGATATTCGGCATAGGTGATCAGCGCCGGCGCGGCTTCGGGAGTCTTTACCAGATCGAGCGTCAGCAGCGTCGACAGGAAGTCGGCCGCCTGGGCATCGCGGCCGGCAAGCGCCAGCGCGCGAGCGCGCAGCATGGCAACCTGCATCTCCTCCTCGCTCATACCTTCGGCAATTTCGGCTCGACCGGTAAGATCCGCCGCGTCTGCCGCCCGGCCGAGCAGCAACAGAGCGTTGGCCGCGTCGCGCAGTGCAGCGTCCGAAGCCTGCATATCGCCATAATTGGCGAGCTTTTCCTGCGCATATTGGTCGACGGCCGTCTTCCCGGCCGGACCGAGCCGGCGTTCGATCGACGGCCACAGCGCGGCATAGTCGCGGTCGATAAGCAGCGATGACAGATTTTCGGGATCGTCGACCCGGTCCAGCAGCCTGTCGGCCTCGTCGATACGGTTCGCCCTTACGAGCGCAGTCACTGCCTCTCCGGCCAGCCCATCACCGAGCTCTGGGATATCTGCGGGCGACCAGTTCGCCTGGGCAAGGGCAATCACCGCCCCATCGCGCGCCGTCCTGGCCTCAGCGGAGCGATCGGCTGAGAGTTGGCGGATAATCTCACGAATCCCGCTGCCCGAAAGAACATCGAGCGAAGCCGGTGCCTCGCGGGCCAGACGGGACAGTTGGTCGGCGGCGTCGCGAAAGCGGTTTTCACCGGCCGCAACGATGACACCATAGGCGATCACCAAACCGTCGCGAGGAGTGGACGCAGCCAGTTCCTTCTGGAGGCTGCTCAATTCCAGAAAACGGCCTTCCCGGCCAAGGCAGATCAGCCGCATCCGCGACGCGGAATCGCGTTCTGCTCCGGTCAGGCTGGACGCTACCGGATCGAGCGCTGCCAGCACGCCTTTGCAATCCTCGCGGGAGGCCGCCTCCCGGGCAGTAGCGATCGCCGCTCTGGCGTCGGCCTTGGGAACCGCGCTTATCGCTGTCGAAAGGACCGGCGCCCCTCCGAAACCCGCCGCAATGAAAGCGACCGTCGCGCAAAACTGGCCGAGGCGCAGCCCCCGGCTATCGCGCATTCGCGGCGATCCAGGCGTCGACCACGGGGGCGATCTTCTCGCGCCAGCGGCGGCCGTTGAAGATGCCATAATGGCCGACCTTCTCAGCGAGCAGATACTTCTTCTTCTCGTCGGGCAGCGCAGTCGCGAGGCTCAGCGCGGCCTTGGTCTGGCCGATCCCCGAAATATCGTCGCGTTCGCCCTCGATCGCGAGCAGGCCGATGTCCTTGATCGCCGCCGGATCGACCAGCTTGCCGCGATGCATGAACTGGCCCTTGGGCAGCAGGTGACGCTGAAAGACCTGGTCGATCGTCTGGAGGTAAAACTCCTCCGTCATGTCGCAGACCGAGCGATATTCGTCATAAAAGGCCTTGGTCGCGTCGGCGCTTTCCTCGTCACCCTCGACGAGATGCTTGAACATGCTCCAATGGCTGACGAGATGGTTGCCCAGGTTCATCGCCATGAAGCCGGTCAGTTGCAGGAAGCCCGGATAGACCCGCCGCCCTACCCCCGGATAGAAGACCGGAACGGTGTGGATGACATTCTGCTCGAACCAGGCCAGCGGCCGCTGCGTGGCGACTGTGTTGACGGCGGTCGGCGCTTCGCGCGTATCGATGGGGCCGCCCATCATCGTCAGCGATGCGGGGCGGCACGGGTTCTCGTCCGCTGCCATGATGGCCGCCGCCGCATAAGCCGGCACCGAAGGCTGACACACCGCCAGCATATGCGTGCCGGGGCCCAGCTTCTCGAGAAACTCGACCAGATAATCGACATAATCGTCGAGATCGAAGCTGCCCTCGCTGACGGGCACGAGTCGCGCATCGCGCCAGTCGGTGATGTAGACATCATGGCGGGGCAGCATCCGCTCGACCGTGCCGCGCAGCAGCGTGGCATAGTGGCCCGACATCGGCGCCACGATCAGCAGCTTGGGTTGCCCGCTCACGCCGCGTCGACGGAAGCGCTTGAGCTGCCCGAAGGGCTTGCGGAGTATGATCTCCTCGGTCACCGCGACGGTCTTCCCGTCGACCTCCACCTCGGTAAAACCGAAATCGGGCTTGCCGCGCGATGCCGACGCATGGGCGAACACGTCGAGGCCCGACGCCATCATCGGCGCCATATTGCTGTAGGACATCGGGTTGAGCGGATTTTGCAGCCATTGCGCGCTGATATTGGCCCATGCGCTGGCGGCCGACATCAGCGTCCGCTGAAACTCATAGGCGTCGTACAGCATTCAAATCTCCGCGTCCGTGCACAAGGCGTCTCGCAACCCGAAACTCAATACCGCAGCGCAGTATCCCGTGCCATGATCATTTAGGTTTAGCAGGGCGGGATTGCCATAAGCTTTCCATCCTGCATCGCGGCGATGACGATCCGCGACACCTATGGCCGATTGAGCCGGACAGCCGGGCTTGCTAGGGCCGCTTCCATGGCAAGACGCGACGAACTCCCCCCGAAGTCCCAACGCAAGCTGGGCGAACTGGCGATGATCTGGCGTTTCGCCACCCGCTATCCCGGCCGGATCGCGGCGGCGCTTACCGCACTGGTCGTCGCGGCGTCCGCCACCCTCGCCATCCCCGGAGGATTCCGGCTCGTCATCGACAAGGGTTTTATTGCCTCCGGTGGCGACGTTGGGCCCTATTTCCAGGGACTGATGGGAATCGTACTGGTCCTCGCGCTTGCGACTGCGACCCGCTTCTATTTCGTCTCCTGGCTCGGCGAGCGGGTCGTTGCCGACATCCGGACCGGAGTCCAGGCCAATCTCCTGCGCCTTGCACCCGCCTATTTCGAAGAGAATCGCCCCTCCGAAATCGCCTCGCGCCTGACCGCCGACACGGCCATCATCGAACAGGTGGTCGGCACGACCATCTCGGTCGCGCTGCGCAACATCTTCCTGGCGATCGGCGGAATCCTCTATCTTTTCGCACTGGCTCCAAAGCTAGCGGGCATGCTGATGCTGGGCATTCCCCTCGTCATCCTCCCGATCGTCTTCATGGGCCGCCGCCTCCGCCGCCTGTCGCAGACCTCCCAGGACCGGATCGCTGACGTCGGCGCCACCGTGTCCGAAACGCTGCGCTCGATGAAGATCGTTCAGGGGTTCGGGCAGGAGCGGCGCGAGGCCGAACGCTTCGGCGAGGTCGTCGAACAGGACTTCGCCACCGCCCGGCGCCGCATCACTGTCCGCTCGGTGATGACCGCCATCATCATCGGTCTCATCTTCGGGTCGATCACCCTCGTCATGTGGCAGGGCGCGATCGACGTCGCCAGTGGCCGCCTGTCCGGGGGCTCAATCGCAGCCTTCATCATGACCGGAGGCATCGTCGCCGGCTCTTTCGGCGCGCTTGCCGAAGTCTATGGCGACATTCTCCGCGCAGCCGGTGCTGCCGCCCGCCTGTCGGAATTGCTGACGGCCGAGCCCGAGATCAAAGCACCTGCCCGTCCCGTCGTCCTGCCCGCGCCGGCGATCGGCCGCCTCGCCTTCGATCATGTGGTCTTCCGCTATCCGACCCGCCCCGAAGTGAAGGCGCTCGACGATGTCAGCTTCTCGGTCGAGCCGGGCGAGATGGTGGCCGTCGTCGGCCCCTCGGGCGCCGGCAAGTCGACCATCCTCCAGCTCGCCCAGCGCTTCTACGATCCGGAGGGCGGTGCGATACGGCTCGACGGGGTCGCCCTGCCCGACGCTGATCCGGCCGAAATCCGCCGCCGGCTCGCCGTGGTGCCGCAGGAAACCGTCATCTTCGGAGCCTCGGCTCGTGACAATCTGCGCTATGGCCGCTGGGACGCAGACGATGCCGCGATCTGGGCAGCGGCCGAAGCCGCCAATGCCGCGGGCTTCCTGCGCGACCTGCCGCAGGGTCTCGACACTTTCCTCGGCGAGGCCGGGGCCAGGCTGTCAGGCGGCCAGCGCCAACGCCTTGCCATCGCGCGCGCCCTCCTGCGTGACGCTCCGCTGCTCCTGCTCGACGAAGCCACCTCGGCGCTCGACGCGGAGTCCGAAAAGCTGGTGCAGGACGCGCTCGACCGTCTGATGGAAGGCCGCACCACCATCGTGATCGCGCACCGCCTCGCGACCGTACGTGCCGCCGACCGCATCCTCGTCATGGATCAGGGTCGCATCGTGGAGGAAGGCAATCATGCGACGCTCAGCGCGCAGGACGGCCTCTATGCGCGTCTTGCCCGCCTCCAGTTCAGCGAAGCCCACGCCTGACGGCAAAAGAAAGGGGCCGCGACGGAATGTCCGTCGCGACCCCCGATCTTCTATGACAGGCTTGGCCGATCAGGCCTTGAAGCTGCCGTCGAGCATCTTGATGATCGCCGAGAAGTCCTTGCCGGCGCCGCCGAGATTGGCGAAGGCCTGGTAGAGGCTCTCCGCGCTGCTCCCCATCGGGACGCTGGCCCCCACGCTCTGCGCGGCCTCGACCGCCAGCTTGAGGTCCTTCAGCATCAGCGCTGACGCAAACCCGCCCTCATAACCATTGTCGGCCGGCGTCTGCGGCCCCACGCCCGGAACCGGGCAATAGCTGGTCATCGACCAGCTCTGGCCACTCGCCTTGGACGAGATGTCGAAGAAGGTCTGCAGATCGAGCCCAAGCTTCTCCGCGAGCGCGAAGGCTTCGCAGGTCGCGACCATCGTCGAACCGAGGATCATGTTGTTCACGATCTTCGCCGCCTGGCCCGAGCCCGGACCGCCGGCGTGGATCACCGCCTTGCCCATCAGCGCGAGGACCGGCTCGGCCCGCGCGAAATGCTCGGCGCTGCCGCCGACCATGAAGGTCAGCGTGCCGCCATTGGCAGCAGCGATCCCGCCGGACACCGGCGCGTCGACGAAGGCGAGTCCCTTAGCCGTGGCAGCCGCGGCAACCGCGCGGGCGCTGCCCACGTCGATCGTCGAGCAGTCCATCAGCAGTGCCGATGCCGGCACCGCCGCAAAGATGTCGTTCTCGTAGACCGAACGGACATGCTGGCCGGCCGGCAACATCGTCACGACATAATCCGCACCCGCGACCGCCTCGGCCGCCGAAGCGACGGGCAGGCAGCCCGCCGCCTTGGCGCGGTCGAGCGCGTCCTGCGACAGGTCGAACGCCCTGACGTCATGCCCCTTCTTGGCGAGGTTGGCGGCCATGCCGCCGCCCATATTGCCGAGTCCGATGAAACCGACCGTCGCCATATGCTTATTTTCCCGTCCAGTTGCCCGGGCGCTTCTCGACGAAGGCGGTCATTCCTTCCGCCTTGTCGTCGGTCGCGCACAGACCGTTGAAGATCCGCCGTTCGAACAGCAGGCCCATGGCGAGCCCGGTTTCGAAGGCGGCGTTGACCATTTCCTTGTTGGCGATGGCGGCGAGCGGCGGCATGCCGGCGATCGTCTGCGCCATCTTGAGCGCCTCATCCATCAGGTCGGCGAGCGGCACGACCTTGCTGACGAGGCCGCCACGCTCGGCCTCCGCCGCGTCCATCATCCGACCGGTGAGGCACATGTCCATCGCCTTGGACTTGCCGACGGCGCGGGTCAGGCGCTGCGATCCGCCCATGCCCGGCGCAACGCCCAGCTTGATCTCGGGCTGACCGAACTTGGCGTTGTCGGCGGCGATCATGATGTCGGCCATCATCGCCAGTTCGCAACCACCACCGAGCGCGAAGCCCGAAACAGCCGCAATCCACGGCTTGCGGGTCGCAGTGACCCGCTCGAAGCCGGCGAAGAAATTCTCGGCATACATTTCCGAGAAGCCCTTGGGCTGCATCTGCTTGATATCGGCGCCGGCCGCAAAAGCCTTTTCGCTGCCGGTCAGGATCGCGCAGCGCTGCGTGGGATCGGCGTCATATTTGCCGAAGGCGTCGATCAGGTCGGCAAGCACCTGCGTGTTCAGCGCGTTGAGCGCCTCCGGGCGGTTGAGACGGATGATCGTCACCGGCCCCTGAGTTTCGACGAGAATGGTTGCGTAGGACATGGAGAATCCTTTCAGGCTTGGGGCAGAGGCGACCATGCCTCGGCCGGCGGAAGCGGCGCGAAGACGGCATCGACGGTTTCGTCGGCGACGCCCTCGGCGGTGGCCGGGTTCCAGCGTGGCGCATTGTCCTTGTCAACGATCAAGGCGCGAACGCCCTCGACGAAATCGGGATGGCGGATGATGTGGGCGCCCACCGCATATTCCATTGCCATCTCGTCGGCGAAGTCGTCGATACGGGCAGCTTCGGCCAGCAGGCGAAGCACCACCTTGCACGAGAGCGGCGACTTGCCCGACAGAGTCTTGAGCGTCGCCTGTGCCCAATCGGAGCCGTCCGCAGCCAGAGCCGCGAGGATGTCCTCATAGCGGTCCGACGCGAACAGGCGGTCGATCTCGCCGCGATGGTCGAGGATCGGCGCCTCGGGAACGGCGGTGACCGCGCTGCGCAGGGCCGCGTCGATCGCCTTGGGATTGGCAAGGATCGCCGCCTTGAGCGCCTCGACACCTTCCGAGGCGACATAGTGGGTGCCCAGCGACAGCGCGAGGCACTCCGCCCCGTTCAGGCGCGCACCGGTCAGACCGACATAATGCCCCATGCGGCCCGGCATGCGCGACAGATAGCGACCACCGCCGACGTCGGTGAACAGGCCGATCCCCGTCTCCGGCATCGCATAGACGGTCCGGTCGGTCACGATCCGGACAGTGCAGGGCTGCGAGATGCCGACGCCGCCGCCCATGGTGATGCCGTCCATGAAGGCGACGGTGGGCTTGGCATAGGTGAACAGCAGATGGTTGAGGCGGTACTCCTCATGGAAGAAGGCCCGCGCCGCGACCCCGTCCACCGCCGCGCTTTCCGCAATCAGGCGGATGTCCCCGCCCGCGCAGAAGCCCCGCCCCTCAGCATGGTCGATCATGACCAGATCGACGGCATCGTCGTCGGCCCAGGCGACCAGCGCCTCGATCATCGCTGTGCAGACGCCATGCGTGAGCGCATGGATCGCCTTTGGCCGGTTCAGGCGGATGCGGCCCGTGCGGCCTTCAACGAAGGTGAAGACCTCCGGGGGCGTGGTCTCGGTCATTGGCGCAGAAGCTCCCGGCTGGTGATAAGACGCATGATCTCGTTGGTGCCTTCGAGGATGCGGTGCACGCGCAGGTCGCGCCAGAAGCGCTCGATCGGATAGTCCTGCAAATAGCCATAGCCGCCATGCAGCTGCAGCGCACGGTCGACCACGGCCGAGCCGGTGTCGGTCGCAAAGCGCTTGGCCATCGCGGCGAAATGCGTCTTGTCGGGGGCGTTGGCCGTGACCTTGGCAGCTGCCGCATAGAGCAGCATCCGGGCCGCCTGCAGCTCGGTTTCCATGTCGGCCAGGGTGAACTGGACGGTCTGGAAGTCGGCGATCGCCTGGCCGAACTGCTTGCGCTCCTTGGTGTATCGGATCGCCTCGTCGAGCGAACGCTGCGCGCCGCCGAGCGAGCAGGCGCCGATGTTGAGACGCCCTCCGTCAAGGCCCATCATTGCGATGCGGAAGCCCTCGCCCTCGGCACCCAGGCGATTACCGACGGGAACGCGGACGCCGTCGAAATTGACCTGCGCTGTCGGCTGCGAATGCCAGCCGAGCTTCTTTTCCTGCGCGCCGAAGCTGACGCCGGGCATGTCCTTGTCGATGACCAGGCAGGAAATGCCCTTCGGGCCGTCCGCGCCGGTGCGGACCATCACGACATAGACCTCGTTCTCGCCACCGCCGGAAATGAAGGCCTTGGAGCCCGACACGACATAATGGTCGCCGTCGAGCACCGCGCGCGTCTTGAGCGCAGCGGCGTCGGAGCCGGAACCCGGCTCGGTGAGGCAGTAGGACGCGATCCGCTCGCAGGCGATCAGGTCGGGCAGATAGCTCGCCTTCAGTTCGGCCGAACCGAAGCGGTCGATCATCCACGCGGCCATGTTGTGGATCGAGATGAAGGCCGAGGTCGAGGGACAGCCATAGGCCATCGCCTCCATGATCAGCGCCGCTTCAAGCCGGCCGAGACCGATGCCTCCGGACTCTTCGGAGACGTAGATGCCTCCGAAGCCGAGGGCCGCGGCCGCCTGGATCGTCTCGCGCGGGAAGATGTGCTTCTCGTCCCATTCGGCGGCGAACGGCGTGATCGCGTCGGCGGTGAACTTCTGCGCCATATCCTGGATGGCGCGCTGGTCTTCCGTCAGGTCGAACTGGTCGGTCATGTCGGGCCCTTGTCAGTCCTTCCCGCAACGGCGCGGGGGGACCGCCCAAGGCGGTGGAGGGGCAGCGCTGTGCGATGGCGCCGCGCGCCTCCCCTCCACCATGCAGGGCATGGTCCCCCTCCCCGCCTCGGGGAGGAATGTTAGCTTACCCCATCGTCGGGATGACGAAGGCGCTATCACCGGCGCCGCCGTCGGGCCAGCGCTGGGTCACCGTCTTCACCTTTGTGAAGAACTTGACGCCTTCCATGCCATGCTGGTTGGTGTCGCCGAAGGCCGAACGCTTCCAGCCGCCGAAGGTGTGATAGGCGACCGGCACCGGGATCGGTACGTTGATGCCGACCATGCCAACATTGACACGCGCCGCGAACTCGCGGGCGGCATGGCCGTTGCGGGTGAAGATGGCGACGCCGTTGCCGTACTGGTGCTCGCTCGGCAGGGCGAGAGCTTCCTCGAAATTCTTGGCGCGAACGATCTGGAGGACCGGGCCGAAAATCTCTTCCTGGTAGCTCTGCATGCTCGGCTTGACGTGGTCGAACAGCGTCGGGCCGACGAAGAAACCCTTTTCATGGCCCTGCAGAGTGAAGCCGCGGCCGTCGACGACCAGCTCGGCGCCCTCGTCCACACCCATCTGGATGTAGCTTTCGATCTTCGCCTTGTGGGCGGCGGTCACGACCGGACCATAATGCGCGTCCTTATCGGTCGAAACGCCGACGCGCAACGCCTCGATCGCGGGGATCAGCTTGGCGCGCAGCCGCTCGGCCGTGTCGTCGCCGACCGGGACCACGACCGGCAGCGCCATGCAGCGCTCACCAGCCGAACCGAAGGCCGCACCCGCCAGATCGTTGACGACCTGATCGAGATCGGCGTCGGGCATGACGATGCCGTGGTTCTTCGCACCGCCCATCGCCTGGACGCGCTTGCCGGCCGCGACGCCGCGCTGATAGACATAATGGGCAATGTCGGACGAACCGACGAAGCTGACCGCCTTGATCTCGGGATGGTCGAGGATCGCATCGACCATCGCCTTGTCGCCCTGGACGACCTGCAGGATGCCGTCGGGCAGGCCCGCTTCCTTCATCAGCTCGGCCAGACGAACGGGGACCGACGGATCGCGCTCGGACGGCTTGAGGATGAAAGCGTTGCCGACCGCGATCGCGACGCCGAACATCCACATGGGGATCATCGCCGGGAAGTTGAACGGGGTGATGCCGGCAACGATGCCGAGCGGCTGGCGCATCGAATAGACGTCGATGCCGGGGCCGGCGCCGATCGTGAACTCACCCTTCAGAACATGCGGGATGCCACAGGCGAACTCGATGACTTCCAGACCACGCTGGATGTCGCCCTTGGCGTCGGCGATGACCTTGCCATGTTCGGACGACAGGAGGTGCGCGAGCTCCTCCATGTTCTTCTCGATCAGTTCCTTGAACTTGAACATGACGCGGGCGCGGCGCTGCGGGTTTGTCGACGCCCAGGCCGGCTGCGCCGCCTGTGCGAGAGCAACCGCCTTTTCGAGGTCGGCAGCACTGCCGAGCGCGACACGCGCCTGCACGGCACCGCTGTTGGGATCGAAAATGTCGCTGAAGCGCTCCGCCGGGCTGCTCGAGCCATCGGCGAAGAAATGGGAAACCTCACGCAATTGGGTCGCCATGATCATCTCTCCTGAAACTGGCGCCGTCTCTCTGCCTCATCCGCCTTCGACGCAAGCCCTTGCCGTGCAGGACAGAGCTGCATAAATGCAGGCAATGCGCTGGGACGACCTTCAATTTTTCCTGTCGCTCGCGCGAACGGGCCTGCTGTCGGCCGCTGCGCGCCAACTCGATGTCGACGCCACCACCGTCGGGCGACGGATCCGACGCCTGGAAGTCGAACTGGGCGGACAGACGCTGTTCGTTCAGGGGCG
Organism: Rhizorhabdus sp.; assembly: GCF_018006725.1. GTDB lineage: Bacteria > Pseudomonadota > Alphaproteobacteria > Sphingomonadales > Sphingomonadaceae > Rhizorhabdus. The sequence continues at coordinate 1,527 of NZ_JAGMXV010000026.1, read as the reverse complement.
CGAGGGCCATATGCTGACCGAAGCCGGCCGGCGCCTGCTTGCCCGTGTCGAAGCAATGGAACGCGAGGCGGAGGCGATTTCCGAAGGCGAGGTTGCTGCGGGCGCGCGCGAACTGCGCGGTCGCCTGCGGATCAGCGCCTCGGAGGGTTTCGGTACCTGGCTGATCGCGCACCATCTCGGCGACTTCGCCGAACGTCATCCGCAATTGACGATCGATCTAGCCGCCAACAGCGGCTTTCTCGATCCATCGCGGCGGGAGGCCGATGTCGCCATCCTGCTGGCACGCCCGCAACGCGGTCCGCTGGTGACCAAGAAGCTCACCGACTATCGCCTGCGCTTCTACGCCAATCGCGATTATGTCGCGCAGCATGGCGCCATCGACGAGCCGTCCGACCTCGGCGGGCACCGGATGATCGGCTATGTGCCCGACCTGCTCTACTCCCCCGAACTCAATTATCTCGAAGATATATCGCCCCGGATCGAGGCGAGACTGCGTTCCTCCTCGATCAATGCACAATATCGGATGCTGGCGGCCGGATCGGGCGTCGGCGTGCTGCCCTGCTTCATCGGCGACCGCGATCCGCTGCTCCAGCGCGTGCTACCCTCTATTGCGATTACCCGCTCCTTCTGGCTGGTGACGCACCAGGACAGCCGTCGCCTCCCGCGTACCGCGCTGTTCGTCGAATGGCTGTCGGCGATGGTCCAGTCCCAGCGATCGAAGCTCCTTGGCGAGCCGGTCTGATCCTGAACGGGATCGAATCCCTAAATCGCTCGTTGCAGCAGAACGGGCACAGGGCCCGCTGTACAAGGAGCTTGAGATGATCCGCATGACCATGCTCGCACTTGGTGCGGCCACTGCTGTGCTGTCGACGCCCGCCATCGCGCAATCGTCGATCGAAGCGGGTGACGAAACGGCCCGGTCTCAGGCGTCCGCACCTCTGCCCACCGATACGCCGCCCCAGGCCAACGCACCTCGAGTCGAGGGCGCAGCGACTCAGAGCAGTCTCAAGTCCGCCGTTCGAAAGAGCAGGTCCAGCATTGCGACCTCGATGGTCACCACCGGACCTACCGAAGGGGCGGTGCGACCTAATCCCGGCAGCTGAGGCGCGCCCTTCAGGGCGCTGCTTCTATATCGGCGCTGGAGTCTCCTCCCGAACGGTTCGCCATGGAAAAGGCAGCCAGCACCGCGCCTATTACTACTACCATCAAGCCGGCTATCCACAGGCCGCGCTTGATATATCGTCGGTTACGACGCCGAACGGTCTTTGACCGCGACATGATGAGCCTCCCCAATGGCTTGAGAGGAGGACGATAGATGCGAACTGCGTGGGACGCCATTGTGCTGAACGGGTCGAAAAGCGAAGACGTTTCGCGACCGACCCGTTTCGATACAATTGGGTGATCAGCCTCAGATGTGGAGCGCGCGCCCATAAGCGGCAAGGACGCTTTCGTGCATCGCTTCGCTGATGGTCGGATGCGGGAAGACCGTGTTGATCAGCTCCGCCTCGGTCGTCTCGAGCGTCTTGC
>NZ_JAGMXV010000025.1 GCF_018006725.1 Rhizorhabdus sp. | reverse complement strand
CTCGAACATTATGAGTTCGGGCTGGTCCGGGAATCGCTGAGCGAGCGCGAGCGTCTCTGGGCGATCGCGCCGCACATCATCTGGCCGATGCGCTTCGTCCTGCCGCATGTGCAGGGCCTGCGCCCGCGCTGGCTGCTGCGGCTCGGCCTGTTTCTCTACGATCATATCGGCGGGCGGAAGAAGCTGCCGGCGACCCAGTCGATCGACCTGCGCGGCCACCCCGCCGGTGGTCCGCTCAAGCCCGAATATGCCAAGGCCTTCGTCTATTCGGACTGTTGGGTCGACGATGCCCGGCTGGTGGCGCTCAACGCCCGCGATGCCGCCGACCGGGGCGCCGAGGTCCGCACCCGCACCGAAGTGCTGGCGCTCGAGCGGGTCGGCGAGGAATGGACGATCCGCACCTCGACCGGCGACTTCCGCGCCAAGACCGTCGTCAACGCGGCGGGTCCCTCGGTCCTTTCGCTGCTGGGCCGGGCCAAGGAACAGAGCGATCGGCGGATGCGGCTCGTCCGGGGCTCGCACATCGTCGTGCCCGCGCTGTTCGACCATCCCTACAGCTATTTCTTCCAGCTGCCCGACGGGCGCATCTTCTTCGCTATTCCCTATGAGCAGGACTTCACCCTGATCGGGACGACCGACCGCGACCATGAGGGCAGCCTGGCCGAGGTGCGCGCGAGCGAGGAAGAGATCGCCTATCTCTGCGAAGGCGCGAGCCGCTATTTCCTCAAGGCGATCCGCCCCGAGGACGTGGTCTGGACCTATTCGGGCGTGCGCCCGCTGATCGACGACGGGTCGGGCAAGCCCGAGGCAGCGACACGCGGCTACAGCCTGGAACTGTCGCCCGAAGCCGAGGGGCCGGCAATGCTCTCGGTCTTCGGCGGCAAGATCACGACCTACCGTCACCTCGCCCGCGAAGCGATCGAGACACTGTCCGAACGCCTGCCCCTGCTGCGCGAAGCGTTCGAGAGCGACCAGCATCCACTGCCCGGCGGCGATTTCCCGGTCGAGGGTGTCGACGCTTTGCGCGCCGAGATCGCGGGGCGCTATCCCTTCTTCGACGCCAGCACCGTCCAGAGGCTGGTCCGCAGCTATGGACGGCTGGCGCTGGAGATATTCGGCAACGCCCAGTCGCTCGACGCCTGCGGCCGCAACTTCGGCCATGGCCTGACCGAAGCCGAAGTCCGCTATCTGGTCGAACGCGAATGGGCGCGGACCGCCGATGACATCCTGTGGCGGCGCGGCAAGCTGGGCCTGCGCCTCGACGCCGCACAGCGCGCGGCACTGGACGAGTTTCTCGCCGGAACGGCGAAGTAGGACATAGGCCGGCGCGGTCCCTCGTGGACGACGCCGGCGGGGAGAGCGACGTGCAAACACCCTATCTGCTGGTTCTCGACGAAGGCACCACCTCCACCCGCGCGATGCTGTTCGCGGTCGACGGGACGGTGGCGGCGATCGAGCAGGCCGAACTGACCCAGCATTATCCGGCTGACGGCCATGTCGAGCATGACGCGGCCGAGATCTGGACCAAGACGCTCGCCTGCGCGCACCGCGCAGTGGAGAAGGCCGGCGGCGCCGACCGCATCGCCGCGATCGGAATCACCAACCAGCGCGAGACCGTCGTCGCTTGGGACCGCAGGACCGGCGAGCCGATCACCCGCGCGATCGTGTGGCAGGACCGACGCACCGCCGGCTTCTGCGAGCAACTGCGCGCCGATGGCCATGAGCAGTTGATCCGGGAGCGGACGTGCTTGGTCGTCGACCCCTATTTCTCCGGCACCAAGATGCGCTGGGTCCTAGACAATGTCCCCGAAGCCGCTGCCTTGAGCGACCGGCTGGCGCTGGGCACGGTCGAGAGCTGGCTGGTCTGGAAGCTGACCGGCGGGCTGCACATCACCGACGCGACCAATGCCAGCCGCACGATGCTGATGCCGCTCGACAAGGCGGCATGGGACGCGGACCTGCTGTCGCTGCTCGGCGTGCCGGCATCGGCGCTGCCCGAGATCGTCGACACGGCCGGCCGCTTCGGCACCACCCTGCCCGACCTGCTCGGCGGCCCGATCCCGATCTGCGGGCTCGCCGGGGACCAGCAGGCCGCGACCATCGGCCAGAACTGCCTGAGCGCCGGACAGGTCAAGGCGACGCTCGGCACCGGCGCCTTCGTCCTTGCCAGCACCGGCCATGAGCTGCCGCGTTCGAACAACCGGCTGCTCGGCACCGTCCTCGCGCAATGTGACGGCAAGCGCAGCTATGCGCTCGAAGGATCGGTGTTCGTCGCCGGTAGCCTCGTCAAATGGCTGCGCGACCAGCTGGGCTTCGTCGGCACCGCATCCGAGACCGAGGCGCTAGCCCGCTCGGTCCCCGACAATGGCGGCGTGTGCATAGTGCCCGCTTTGTCGGGCCTTGGTGCGCCGCACTGGCGGCCCGAGGCGCGGGGGCTGATCGGCGGCCTGACCCAGGGCGCGACGAGGGCGCACATCGTCCGCGCCGCACTCGAATCGATAGCGCACCAGATGCACGACCTCCAGCAGGCCTATGCCGCCGACGGTTCGCCCTGGGCGACGCTCCGGCTCGATGGCGGGATGAGCGCGAATGACTGGGTCGCGCAGGACCTTGCGGACATGCTCGACCTGGAGGTCGAAAGGCCGCACAATGTCGAAACGACCGCGCTCGGAGCGGCGATGCTGGCAGCGGTCGGCTGTGGGCTCCATGCGACTCTGACCGACGCGGCGGCGATGCGTTCGGGCGTCTCGCTGTTCGAACCGGGCATGGACGCTGCGACCCGAGAGCGGCGGCTCGATCAATGGCGCGCCCTGCTCGCGCTGGAACTGGGACAGGCCTGACATGATCGCTGACGAGATCCCCCACCAGATGTCCCGTCTGTCCCGCCGCGCCTTGCTGCGCAGCGCCGCGATGGGCGGCGGGATGATCGCCGTTCCCGGCTGGGCGCAGGCGGTCGCGGACCTCGGCCTGCCGGGCAAGCCGCCGACGCGACCGATGACCACCGCCTTCCCCGGCAAAGGTCCGATGATCCTGCAGCGGGTGCGGCCACCTTTGCTCGAAACCCCGATCGAGGTGTTCGACAAGGACGTGATCACGCCCAACGACCGTTTCTACGTCCGCTGGCATTGGGGATCGATTCCGGAGAGCGTCGACGTCGACAGCTTCCGGCTGACGATCGGAGGGCATGTCGAACGCCCGGTCGCCTTCACGCTCGATCAGCTGATCCGCGAGTTCGAGCCGATCGACTATGTTGCGGTCAACCAATGTTCGGGCAACTCGCGCGGGCTGTTCCAGCCCAATGTGTCCGGCGCCGAATGGGCGCATGGCGCGATGGGCAATGCGCGCTGGCGCGGTGTTCGCCTGCGCGACCTGCTCGATCGGGCGGGAATCAAGGCCGGCGCGGTCGACGTGCGCTTCGGCGGGCTCGACGACGCGATGACGCCCGAGGCCCCCAAATTCCTCAAGTCGCTCGCGCTCGACCATGCGCGCGACGGCGAGGTGATGGTCGCCTATCAGATGAACGGGGAGCAGCTCCCGCTGCTCAACGGCTTCCCGCTGCGCCTGGTCGTGCCGGGCTGGTATTCGACCTACTGGATCAAGATGCTGAACCAGATCGAAGTGCTCGACCGCAAGGACGACAATTTCTGGATGGCCAAGGCCTATCGCGTACCATCCACGCCCTTCGGCCACATCGCACCGGGGACGAAGGAGTATCCGAGCGAGCCGATCAGCCGGATGGTCCCGCGCTCGCTGGTGACCAACCTGCGCGAGGGACAGCGGGTGAAGCCGGGGTCGCTGACGGTCGCGGGCATCGCCATGGGCGGGGATTGCGGCGTGGCCCGGGTCGACGTGTCGACCGATGGCGGCACCAGCTGGCAGGCGGCGACGCTCGGCAAGGACGAGGGGCCGTACAGCTTCCGCCGCTTCGAAGCCCGCATCACGGCGCCCGCCTCGGGCACCCTCGCCGTCTCTACGCGCTGCACCAACACGAAGGGGCTGGCACAGCCGCTGGAGATGAACTGGAATCCGGGCGGCTATATGCGCGCCGGGGTCGAGACCGTCCACCTGATCGCAGGAGACGCATGATGTCGAAGATGCTGACCCTCTCGGCTGCGATCGCGCTGGCCTCGGTCCTGGGTTCGGGCATGGCCGGAGCTGGTACGCGAGCAAAGGCCGCCGATCGGCCGCGCCTCACCTCGACCAGCGTGTCTCTTCCGACCGACTATGAGGTCGAATATCCGGCGGGCCCCGAAGCGCAGGCGATGAACGACAATTGCCGTGCCTGCCATTCGCCCTCGATGGTGCTGGTACAGCCGTCGCTGTCGCAGGCCGACTGGGGCAAGATCGTCCACAAGATGATCGACGTGTACAAGGCGCCGATCGATCCTGCAGACCTTCCGAAGATCATGACCTATCTGGGTTCGCTGCCGGCCGCGCCTTCTCCGGCCCGGTAACCGAGCAGCAGCCGTCAGGCGCGAAGGACCGGCGGCGGTCCTTCGCAGCCCGACAGATAATGCTCGACCCATTTGTGGAAATATTGGTTGCCGGGCTCGTTGCGGCCGAAGGTCAGCCGATCGGTCGCGCCTGACTCCAGCCCGTTCTGCACCTTCAGGCCCAGCGCATAATCCTCGTCGAGCACGACCTGGAAGAAGAAGTCGCTCATCTCGTCGAGCTTGCGCAGTTCCTCCTCGTCCTTGGGCGCGGTCGGGTAGATATAGTTCATCACCGTCAGGTTGCGGTCGGGCGTCGGCCCCGGAAACAGCTGGGCGTACTGGCACATTTCGGGCGCCAGGAAGAAGCTGAAGTTGGGAAACAGGATGCGGATGAAGTCGTAGCCGTCATTCTCCTGCCGGCCCCACTCCTCGCGCGGCAGATCCTTGAGCCGGCCGATCCCGTTCTGCGGGAAGCCGAGGCGAATGTGCGGGCCGAACGCCTCGTAGCTGGCACGGTTAGACGGCGACCGGGTCGCTACCGTCTGGGTGTGCGCCGCCTGGAAATGATAGCCTTCGAGATAGCCGTCGAAGGACACCTTCCAGTTGGCGCCCTCCATCGTCCGCGCCTTGTGATAATACCAGGTCTCGAGCTTGAGCGCGGCAAGATCGTCTAGCATGCCGCCCAGGAAGGCGCGCACGTCGATCGGCAGGCCCGGCGTCAGGATCACGAAGATCATGCCCGCGACTTCTTCGGCCGGCAGCTCGGTCATCGCGAGGGTGCGGCGGTCGACGTCGCCGAAGGTGCTCGCCTCGGCGATACCGATCAGTTGCCCGTCATTGGCATAGGTCCAGCCATGATATTGGCAGGCGAAGCGCGAGCAATTGCCCTTGCCCTCCTTCGCCAGATGCATCGCGCGATGCTTGCAGACGTTGAGGAAGGCGCGCGCCTTGCCGTCCTTGCCGCGCGTGATCAGCACCGGCTGCCCCATCACGTCCATCGCCTTATAGTCGTTGACCTTGGGGAGTTCGATCGTGAGTGCGAGCATCAGCGGCAGGCGGCGGAAGATCAGGTCCATCTCCTTCTGCCAGCGCGCCTCGTCGAGATAATGGGCGACGGGCACCTCGAACACGCCGCTCGCCTGGTCGGTGCTGCGGGTCTCGACGAAATGGAGCATCCGCTCCGCCGCGTCACCATAGGCCTTGTAGAGATCGGTCATCGGTTCGTGCTCCCGCTCAGCGATCGAGATAGGTGTCGAGCGTCTGGTGGAAGTGGCGGATCCGCACCTCCTGATAGTCGCCCAGTTCGACGAGGCCGTTTGCCGAGCATTTCAGGCCCTGATGGGTCAGCTCCATATTCTCCATGTCCTGATCGACGACCGCGCCCAGCGCGCCGAGTTCGGGCGCGTCGGCCCATGTCTGCCCCTGTTCGAGCAGATGCATCGTCATCGGCGGGCGAGGTTCGGCTCCATCCTGCCGACGGGCGAGGACGCGCACCTCCATCAGGCAGCGGTCCTGGTCGGGCCAGGGCCGCCAGCGATAGACGATGTTCGGCATGAAGCCGCCCCAGGGCGCGAAATTGGGGAAGACGTTGAACACCAGCGCGTCGAGCAGCTCGGACTCCGACACCGCCGAATAGTCGCCGCCGAAGGCCCGCTGCGAACTCTCCCGCATCGCTGCGCCGAGGGCGTGGCGTGCGCTTTCCCCCTCGGGGACGGTGATGTTGAACTGGTCCTTCTCGGGATCATAATTGTCCGAGGAGCGGCCGTTATATTTGACGAACTCCTCGACGATCCACTGTTCGGGCCGCTCGGTGCCGGCGATGTGCGGAGAGATGGTACCGAACGGCGTGTAGTTCACGTTCACATGCTTGCCGAGCACATGATAGGCTGCGTTGGCGTCGCCGGTGAACGGCAACAGTTGCGGATGGGTCATATAGGCGTGGTAGCTCTCCATGAAGGCTTCCATGGTGATCTTCCAGTTGGCATCGACGACCTTGCCGACCCAGGCGATCGTCTCGCAATCCTCGTGGCGCCAGCGCTTGAAATACTCCGGCAGCGGCGCGAGAAACTCCTCGATGGTCGGCCCCTCGTCCTTCTCGCGGACGAAGATATAGCCACCCCAGCGGGCGACGCTGGCCTGCGGCAATTTCATGCGATCGTCGCTGAGATGACCGAAGTCCCAGCGGCAGGGTATGTCGCGCAGGCTGCCGTCGGTGTTCCAGGCGAAGCCGTGGAAGGGGCAGACGAACTTCTCGGCCATACCCGAATCGGTCGCCAGCTTGCGGCCGCGATGCAGGCACACATTGTGGAAGGCGCGGATCTCGCCATCCTCCTGCCGCACGATCAGATAGGACCGCCCGGCATTGTCGTAGGTCACATAGTCGCCGGGGTCGGGCATGTCCTCCTCGCGCGCGGCGAACTGCCAGACGAAGGGCCACATTTTCTCGATCTCTGCACGGAAGAAGGCGGGGTCATGATAGCGCTTCGCCTCGATCGGCTCGGAGCCGAGATAGCGGTAGCGGTCCTCCGCCATGAAGGCGGGCGGCGCGATCAGGTCCTCGCGCAAAATGTCTTCCCAGCCGGGGCCGGGGCAGCGCGCGGCGTCGCGGTGGATGGCGGGGTCACGATCGGCCATGGCGAAATCCTCTCCTGTGCGTGGAGAAGAGAAACCATGGACCGACCCGGCGACCTTTGATCGAGGTCAATCGATCGCGAGCGGAGCGGCTCGCCTTTGTGATAGGACGATCCAACTCAGGCGGCGCGAGACAGCCTCAGAGCCTGAGCCACAAGCGGATCAGCATGGAAACGGCACCGAGGAGGAGGACGCTCCCCGCCCAGATGCCTGCGAACCAGGCGAGCCTCCTGAACCGCTCCGGCATCAATGATAGCCGTCATGGCCGACCTTGCCGCGAAACACCCAATAGGCCCAGGCTGTATAGGCGAGGATGACCGGCACGAGCAGGCCCGCACCGACCAGCATGAACAGCTGGCTGCGATAGGGCGCCGCCGCCTCCCAGATCGTCACCCGTGCGGGTATGACATAGGGCCAGATCGAGATGCCGAGCCCGAGCAGGCACAGCATGAACAGCGCCAGCGCCCAGAAAAAGGGCTGCGCATCCCGGCGCGCCGACAGGCTGCGATAGAAGAGCGCCGTCACGATCAGCGTCGCGAGCGGCACCTGTGCGGTCGCCAGGACGCCCGGCCAGGCGAGCCAGCGCTGCTGATAGCCGGCCTCGAGCGTCAGGGTGGCGAGGCTGACCGCACCGATCACCAGCAGGAGCAGGCCACCGAGCCGGCCGGCATAGGTGACCGCCTGTCGCTGGAGCGCCTCGTCGGTCTTCCAGTTCAGCCAGCAGGCGCCGAGCAGCGCATAGCCGACCAGCAGGCCCGCGCCAGTCAGCAGGGAGAAAGGCGTCAGCCAATCCCACCAGCCGCCGGCATAGGCGCGGCCCTCGACGCTGATCCCCTGAAGCAGCGCGCCGAGGGTGATGCCCTGTGCGAAGGTTGCGACGGTCGATCCGGCGAAGAAGGCGCGGTCCCACAGGGCGCGATGCGCCGGATCGCGCCAGCGGAACTCGAAGGCGACTCCGCGCAGCACGAGGCCGAGCAGCATCGCGATCAGCGGCGCGTAGAGCGCGGGCAGGATGATCGCATAGGCCAGCGGGAAGGCCGCGAGCAGCCCGCCCCCGCCCAGCACCAGCCAGGTCTCGTTGCCGTCCCAGACGGGCGCGATGCTGTTCATCGCGCGGTCGCGGTCCTTGCCCACCGCGAACAGGGGGAAAAGGATGCCGATGCCCAGGTCGAAGCCGTCCATGATCACATAGGCGACGATGGCGAAGCCGATGATGGCGGCCCAGATGACGGTCAGGTCGATCATGCTTCGCCTCCCTGGACAGCGGGTGCAGGGGTGATGCCCGCGCTGCGGATCGGCCCGTTCGCGGGGCCGCTCTCATGCGCCTCGGGCGGCTTGGCTGCGAGCCGGAGCAGATACCAGATGCCCGCGCCGAACACGGTGAAATAGACCAGCACGAAAGCCAGCAGCGAGGCGCCGACCGCCGGTGCGTCGAGCGGCGACGCGCTCTGCGCGGTGCGGAGCAGGCCGTAGACGGTGAAAGGCTGCCGTCCCACCTCGGTGACGATCCAGCCCGCAAGCACCGCCACGAAACCCGCAGGCCCCATCAGTAGCGCGGCACGATGCAGCCCGCGCCACTGATAAAGGCGGCCGCGCAGGCGTGCGAGCAGGCTCCACATTCCCAAACCCACCATCGCGAAGCCGAGGCCGACCATGATCCGGAACGCCCAGAAGACGATGCCGACCGGCGGCTGGTCCGCCTCCGGCACCGTATCGAGCCCGCGCAGCGGCGCATTGGCATCGTGCTTCAGGATAAGCGAGGATGCCTTGGGGATGGAGATCGCATAGTCGACGCGCCGTTCCGCGCTGTCGGGAATGCCGAACAGGATCAGCGGCGCACCCTCGGGATGGCTCTGATAATGGCCTTCCATCGCCATCACCTTCACCGGCTGATGCTCGAGCGTGTTGAGGCCGTGCATGTCGCCCGCGAAGATCTGGATCGGCGCGACGATCGCCGCCATCCACATCGCCATCGAGAACATCGTGCGCGCACCCGGATTGTCGCGGTCGCGGAGCAGATGCCAGGCCCCCACCCCGCCGACCGCAAAGGCGGTCGTCAGATAGGCGGCGAGAACGGTGTGGACCAGGCGATAAGGGAAGCTGGGATTGAAGATGATCGCCATCCAGCTGGGCCCAGGCAGGAACTGGCCGTTGGCGCCGATCTCATAGCCGACCGGGGTCTGCATCCAGCTGTTCACCGACAGGATCCAGAAAGCGGAGATGAAGGTCCCGACCGCGACTGCGCAGGTCGCCACGAAATGCAGCTTGCGGCCGACCTTGTTGATCCCGAACAGCATCACGCCCAGGAACCCCGCTTCGAGGAAGAAGGCGGTCAGCACCTCATAGGCCATCAGCGGCCCGATCACCGGGCCGGCCTTGTCGGAGAAGACCGACCAGTTGGTGCCGAACTGGTAGGACATGACGATGCCCGACACGACCCCCATCGCGAAGACGACCGCGAAGATCTTCAGCCAGTAGCGATAGAGATTGCCGTAGACGCCCTTGCCCGTCCTCAGCCACAGCCCCTCGAGCACCATCAGATAGCTGGCCAGCCCGATCGTGAAGGCCGGGAACAGGAAGTGGAAGCTCACCGTAAAGGCGAACTGCGCGCGGGCGAGAATCAGCGCATCGGCCGTGTCGAACATCACGAGCTCCTATCAGCCATCTTGTAGCATTTAGCGGGGGTCGGCGGGATGGGACAGAGTGTCCAGCGCGGGGAAAGCCGTACCGATGCCCTTCCAGATCATGTACAGTGCCACGACGAAGATCAGCAGCGCGAACAGCGTGGTCAGTCGGCCGGTCTTGCCGCCCAGCTTTTCCGCCAGCCTGATTCCGCCCACGCTGCCCAGCGCCCCGCCGATCACGAAGATGAGCGCGAGCGGCCAGTCGATCAGGCCGGAAAATGCATAGTTTGCGGCCGTCGTGAGGCCGAAAGCGGTGACCGCGACCAACGAGGTTCCCACCGCCATCAGCATCGGCATGCCGGTCGATGCGACGAGCCCGGGCACGATCAGGAACCCGCCCCCGATACCGAAGAAGCCCGAGAAGAGCCCCGAGCCGAGGCCGAAGCCGAGCACCCTGGGCGCCTTCTGCCTGTTGCACTCGGCCCCCGGATTGCCTGGATGCCCGCGTCCCCGCAGCATGAGCACGCCGACCACGAGCATCAGCACCGCGAAGAGCAGCAGCAGCTTCTGCCCGTCGACCATCTTGCCGAACGTCGACCCCGCCAGCGCGCCGACGATGCCCGCCGCCGCATACATGCCCCCGCAGCGCCATTTCACATGATGCGCCCGGGCATGACCGGCGAGCCCGGCCATGGCGTTGGCGGCAACCGCGAGTGCGCTGGTGCCGATCGCGACATGCGGGTTGGGCACGCCGACCAGATAGACCATCAGCGGCACGGCGAGGATCGACCCGCCACCGCCGACCAGTCCCAGCACGAAGCCCACCAATCCCCCGGACAGCCCGCCGAGCAGATATTGCGCAGTCGTCATCATGACGTGAAACGATGCAGGGCAAAGCCGGCGCCCATCGCCAGCAGGAAGGGCCAGACGGAGAGCGGGTAGAGCGCGAGGCTGGCGATCGCGGGGCCGGGACACAGGCCGCCGAGGCCCCAGCCGGCGCCGAACAGCAGCGCGCCGATCGCGAGCCGGGGATCGATCGTCCGCGTTTCCGGCAGAACGAAGACGTCGTCGGCGAGCGGGCGGTCCATGCGCGCCCGGACTCGCCATGCCAGCGCCATCGGCAGGATCGCACCGCCCATGACGAAGGCCAGCGTCGGGTCCCATGGTCCGAACAGATCGAGAAAGGCGCGGACGCGCGCAGGATCGGCCATGCCGGACAGCGCCAGCCCGGCGCCGAACAGCGTTCCGGCTACGAGAGCGATGAGCGCCCGCATCAGATCAATCCCCCTGCGCGCAGACAGGCAACGGTGGCGAAGCCGCTACCCATGAACAGCGCGGTCGCCACGAGCGACCTCCGCGACAGGCGCGACAGGCCGCAGACGCCGTGGCCGCTGGTGCAACCCGAACCCAGGCGCGTGCCATAGCCTACCAGCAGGCCCGCCATGACGATGATGGGAACTGACGGAAACTGCGCGGCGACGCCACCCTGGACAAATGCCATCAGCAGCGCGCCGAGCGGCAGCCCGACGATGAAGGCCACAGCGACCGTCCGGGACGGGCCACCATCCGAAAGACCGATCGCTCGCGCAGCAAGTCCGCTGACACCGGCGATACGGCCGAGGCCCAGCAGCATGATGGCGGCGGCCAGCCCGATCATCAGGCCGCCCGCAAAGCCGGCCAGAGGCTGCGCCTCGGGAAAGAGCGAACCGATCACAGCTGGTTCACCGGGATCTTGAGATAGACCACGCCATTGTCCTCGGCGGGCGGCAGATGCCCCGCCCGCATATTCACCTGGACCGAAGGAAGGATCAGGCGCGGCACGGCGAGCGTATGATCGCGCGCCTCCCGCATCGCCACGAACTCGTCCTCGGTCACTCCGTCATGGGCGTGAACATTGGCGCGGCGCTGCTCGGCGACCGTGGTCTCCCAGACATAATGGTCGCGACCCTCCGGCAGATAATCGTGGCACAGGAACAGCCGCGTTTCCGGCGGCAGCTCGAGAATCCGTCGCAGCGACCGGAACAGCGTCCGCGCGTCACCGCCCGGAAAATCGGCCCGCGCCGTGCCATAGTCCGGCATGAACATCGTGTCGCCGACGAACACCGCGTCGCCGATCACATAGGCGACGCAGGCCGGCGTATGCCCCGGAACATGGAGCACGGTGACCGACAGCGTTCCGATCGAGAAGCTGTCTCCGTCAGCCCAGAGCTGATCGAAATCCGACCCGTTTCGCGCAAAGTCCGGACCGGCATTGAAGAGGGTACCGAAGGTCTTCTGGACCTCGCAGATATGCGCGCCGATTGCGATGCGACCGCCGAGCACCTTCTGCAGAAAGGGCGCCGCAGAGAGGTGATCGGCATGGGCGTGGGTTTCCAGATGCCAGTCGACGATCAGGCCCTGCTCACGAACATAAGCCAGCACCGGCTCGGCAGCGTCGGTCGACGTCCGCCCGGATGCAGGGTCATAGGTCAGCACGCTGTCGATCACTGCCGCACGCCGGGTCTCCGGATCATGGACGACATAGGTCACGGTGAAGGTCGGCGCATCGAAGAAGGCCTTGATCACGGGCACGCCTTTCCCGGCTGCTACGATCTGGGCGGAAGCCTTCGCGAGGGCTGCGTCGGGCATGACCACTCTCCATATATTCATGTTTACATAAATCTTGTATTCTTATACTCTGATATCGTCAAGGGCTTGCACATCGGCACGCCCGATCGCAGGTACGACCCCATGGAAAGCCACATGCACGACCAGTCCCCCCCGAGTATCGGCGAACCGGCCCCCGACTTCATCGCACGATCGACCAAGGGACAGTTTCAGCTGTCGGCACTGCGCGGACGATGGACGATCTTCTTTTCACATCCGGCCGATTTCACGCCGGTCTGCAGTACCGAATTCGTGGCGCTGGCTCGCCGACGGGAAGCCTTTGCCGCGCTAGACTGCCAGCTGGTGGGACTGTCGGTGGACAGCCTCTACGCACACATCGCCTGGGCCCGGGCGCTGGAAAACCTGTTCGACGTGACGATCGATTTCCCGGTGATCGAGGACCCGACCATGGCGATCGGGCGCGCCTATGGCATGATCCGCGCCGACGCGACCGACAGCATGGCAATGCGGACGACCTTCTTCATCGACCCCGCCGGGATCATACGGGCCACCACCTGCTATCCCCACAATGTCGGCCGTTCCGCCGATGAAATGCTGCGTCTGTTGCGCGCGCTTCAGCGCGTCGACGGATCGGACCGCCTGGTGCCCGAAGGGTGGGAGCCAGGACGCCCCGTCCTGCTCCCTCCGGATGATCAGCCGGGCGATGCCGCCGACTGGTTCTGCCGGTTCGAGGCCGACAATTGACCGCGCTGCACGAAGATCGCGAAGCGGCGTCGGCAGCAGCCGAGAAGATCAGGGTCTTCGCTCAGCCGCAGCGCCTTATGATCCTGTCCTGCCTGCTTCGCGGCGAACGCAATGTGGGCGAGATCGCGGAGGTTACCGGCATCGGCCAGCCCGCGCTCAGCCAGCAATTGGGCGAACTGCGCCGCGCCGAACTGGTCGAGACGCGCAAGGAGGCCAAGCAGGTCTGGTACCGCCTCGCGAACGAGTCGGTCGCGCTGTGCGTTCGGAATATCGAAGCGATGTTCGCCGGTGTCGGGATGGTGGAAATCCCTGCTCTCTCGCTAGCCGTCGGTCCCGCCACGGTCGGGATCGATCAACCTCCACAGGGCGTCGCAGCTTTCGCCCGCATCCTGCCCCGCTAAGTCCCTCCGGTCAGGATCCGACGATCGACGCAGCGAGGCGCCCGGCCTCGCGCGCCTGGTCGATCGCCCGCTCGATCCCGAGGATGATGTTCTCGATCGTGAATTCGGCCAGCCGGCGACGCGCGTCGGAGGTCGCAAGGACGTTGACGTCCTCGAAGATCAGCCGGTCCCCGGGATCGAGGCTATCGATGCCGAGCTCGTCGAGCAGTTCGGCCGAGGAGCGGAGCTTGTAGAGCCCCGCGATCATCTGCAGCACCACCAGGCCAAGCCAGGTCGAGGCCATGCCGAGATCGGGGCCCCGCAGCCCCTGCCGCCACAGCACCCGCATCATAGGGAGCCACAGCCGCAGCCAAGCGCGAGGAACATGATCGTCGCGGTACATCAGCTCGATCGCCTCCGGTCGGCGGATGAATTCGTCGTACAACGTCCGCATCCACGCGGTGAGAAAGGCCTTCCAGCCCCCCTCCTCCGACGGGATCGGCAGCGTGGCAAAAACGTCGGCGGCGACCGCTTCGAGCAACGCGTCACGGCTCGGAAAATAGGTGTAGAGCGCCATCACCGACACGCTGAGCCGGCGCGCAATCTGCGTCATGTTGCAGCCGTCGAGCCCTTTCTCGCGGATCAGCGCCGTCGCCGTCGCGACGATCTGCTCCTGCGAAATGCGGCTCGGTCTGCCCGGCAATCTTCGTGCGTGCGTGGCCATCGGGCATCCTTAGGGGTCGGCGCGCCAGCGGGGAAGCGCCCATGCTCCAGACAAAGAGAAGGGCGACGAAGCACCTAAGCCTCGCCGCCCCTCCTGCATTCTACTTCGCCTTATTCGGCGGCCTGGGCCAGTTGCTGCTCGCCAGCGGGTACGAGATAGCGACCGGGCATCGAGCCGGTGAAATGGCCGTTCATGAAGGTCGGCATGCCGTTCACCATCGTCAGGCGCATCGGCGCTGCATCGCGGGTGTAGCGCCACGTCATGTCATAGCCGCCGGTCGGCACGTCGAAACGCTTATACTCTTCGCGATGCTCGATCTCATCGAGGTCGAACACAGTGATGTCGGCGCGCATGCCCGGCGCGATCCGGCCGCGATCGGTGAAGCCGAAATGCTCGGCGATCCGCCCGGTGATCGACAGCACCGCCTCCTCGATCGAAAGCTCGCCCTTGCGGACATAGTCGGTGAGCATCAGGATATTTTCACCACCGCCGCAGAACATCTGCCCATGGGCGGGCGCGTCGTTGAGGTTGCCGAGCGCCTTCGGATCGCGGATCAGCCGGATGATCTCATCGCGGTTCATGTCGAACGGCGCCATGTGGACCGTCGAGCGAATGCCGTTGGCAAGGATCCATTCGGCCATCGCGTCCGACGGATGCAGGCCCCGGCTGTCGGCATAGGCCTTGAGCGTCGTGTTGACCGGGCCGAAGCCATTGTCCGAATTGCGCAGCAGCAGCCGGTCGGGATTGGCCATCGGCGCGTGCGGCCACACCTTGGTGTCCCAGCTCTCGCGAGCGCGGGCCCGCCAGTCGGGATCCTGGAGCAGCTTGACCTTCTCGTCGAGGTCCTCGAGCAGCACCACCTCGTGCCACACATAATCGTTCGACTGGGCAAAGATCAGCGAACGGATCAGCGACAGCGTATTGGTCGGCGAGGTGTGGGTGAAGGCTGGCCAGACGTCCTGACCGTCGGCATGCGCCTTCTCGATGATCGCGCGCATCTGCTCCAGGATCGGGCGCTGGAACTCCAGTGTCGGAATGCCACCGGCGAGCTGGATGCGGACGTTGAGATCGGCATTGAGACGGGTCAGCCGCTCCATGCTGGCAGGCGCCGTCATCCGCATGAAGGTGTCGATCACGACCTGCAGCGAGCGGCCGGGATAGCGCGCGAGCACTTCGAGGATCGCGCGATATTCGTCGTCGCAGGCGATCTGCGTCGGCACCGGCCGGTCCGATCCGTCATGGTCGAGCAGGTTGCTCGACACCCCACAGGCGCCGGCCGCCAGCGCGTCGTCGACATGCGCCGCGATCTGGCGGATCTCCTCGGGGGTCGCCTTGCGCTCCCAGGCGTCCATGCCCATCACCGCCAGACGGATCGCGATATGGCCGACGAAGGCGGTGTAGTTCGCGGGTACGCGCAGCTTGTCGGTCATCGAACGCTGATATTCTGACCATTTGCGCCAGTCCCACGGCAACTTGGTCAGGAAGGGCTCTTCGGGGATATCCTCGAAGAAGGAGAAGATCTTGATCATCTCCAGCCGGGCTTCGGCGTCGGTCTCGTGAACGGGTGCGGCCGAGAAGCCGCAATTGCCCATGACGATCGTGGTGACGCCATAGCCGGTCAGCGGATCGAGATCGGGCTGCCACCACATGGTCGCGTCGAAATGGGTGTGCGGCTCGATGAAGCCGGGGGTCACGAAGCAGCCGGTGCAGTCGATCACGCGATCATCGCCCGGGGTCAGGTCGGATCCGACATCGACGATCGTGTCGCCCTTCACCCGGACGTCGGCCTTGATCGCGGGCTTTCCGGTGCCGTCGACGACGGTGCCGCCTTTCAGAAGAATGCTCTGCATCTCTCACCTCTCCTCAGCCGACTCGATCGGTCGATCATGACAATTACCGTAGATGCTACGGAAACAGCGCCGGGCTGCAAGCCCTTCCCGCATCGCCGCCCCGAAAGCGATCAGCCGGGCGCGCGCTCGCGCAGCTGACGCACGAAGCCCTGCACTTCCCTCACGAACAGCTCCGGCTGCTCCATCGCCGCGAAATGACCGCCGCGCGACGGCTCGCTCCAGCGCACGATATTGTAGCTTTTCTCGAGCGTGCTGCGCGGAAAGCGCGCCAGCTCGCCGGGGAAGTCCGACATCGCCACCGGCTTGGTGACTCGCGCGCCGGTCGGGACCGGCTCGCTCATCACGCCGCGATACAGCCAGGACGCCGTGCCGAAGCTGTTATTGGCGAGATAGACCATGATGTTGTCGAGGATCTGGTCGCGCGTATAGACCGACCACAGATCGCCCCCGTCGAGCTGCGACCAGCGCTGGAATTTCTCGACGAGCCAGGCGGCCACGCCCAACGGGCTGTCCGCCATCGCATGGTCGAGCGACACCGGTTTGGTCGACTGGACGACCATATAGCCGCTCTCGCTTTGCCAGACCTGGCCCAGCTTCTGCGCCGCTGCGATTTCCTCGGGCGTTTCCGGATGCGCGTCGGGATTGGTCCAGCCGAAGGCGAAGTTGAGGTGGACCGCAGCGCAGCCCTCGCCCTCATAGCCGAGCCAGCCCGACACCGAAGACCCCCAGTCGCCGCCCTGCGCGATATAGTCGGTGTAGCCGAGCCCCTCGCGCATCAGGCGGTCGAAGGCGCGCGCGATGGTGCGCGGACCGATCGGGCGCGACGGCTTCGACGAGAAGCCATAGCCGATCAGCGAAGGGATCACGACGCTCACCGCATCGGCCGGGTCGCCGCCGAATTTCGCGGGATCGGTCAGCCGCTCGATCGAGCCGAGAAATTCGACGAAGGACCCCGGCCAGCCATGGATGATCATCACCGGGCGGGGATTGTCGCCCTTGCCCTTCACATGCATGAAGTGGACGTCATAGGACGCGCCGTCGACCTCGACCGCGTAGAGGAAATGCGGCAGCCGGTTCATCTCCGCTTCGCGCGCGCGCCAGTCATAGCCGTCGAGCCAATAGGCGACGAGGCTGCGCATCTCGGGCACGCTGGCGCCGTAAGCCCAGGGGTCGTCGACCATCGGCTCGTTCGGCCATTGCGCCTCACGCAGCCGCCGTTCGATCCAGTCGAGCTTTTCCTGCGGTACGGCAATCTGCAAGGGGCGAACGCTCATGCCGGGATCTCCGCAAAGGCCTGTTGCAATTCTCGCGCGGCGTCGGCGATGGTCTCGTCGGCATCGGGCAGCATCCCGAACATGCTGACGAAGCCGTGGAACACGCCCGGATAATCCTTGTAGCGGACCGGTACGCCCGATGCGCGCAGGCGATCGGCATAGGCCCGCCCCTCGTCGCGCAACGGATCGCATTCGGCCGTCAGAATCGTCGCCGGCGGCAGGCCCGACAGATCGGGGGTCAGCAGCGGTGACGCCCAGGGATGCGCGCGATCCGCCGGGTTCGGCAGATAGGCGTCGAGGCACATCGCCGAGAAATCGGAATCGAGAAAATAGCCGTCCGAATAGAGCCGCTCGGACTCGGTCTCCCCAGTCAGGTCGGTTCCCGGATAGAAGAGCAGCTGGTGGCGGATCGCCGGGCCGCCCTCGTCGCGGCTTCGGATGGCTGCGACCGTTGCCAGCGAGCCACCGGCGCTGTCCCCGCCCACCGCGATGCGGTCGGTGTCGAGACCATGTTTCCCGCCATGCTCCCCGAGCCAGCGCAACGCCGCCAGCGCGTCGTCGACCGCTGCCGGAAAGACATGCTCGGGCGCCAGCCTGTAATCGACCGAGACGATGGCGCACTCCGCGCGTCGCGCCAGACGGGAGCACAGGCGTTCATGGCTGCTGATTCCGCAAGCGATGTAGCCGCCACCATGAAAGAACAGCAGCACCGGCTCCGGACCCGCCGCTTCGGCCCTTCGGTAGATCCGCGCAGGTACGCCACCGGCGTCGACGTCTTCCTGGACGATCGCATCGGACGGATCGGCCGGCTGTTCCATGCCCGCGCTCATCGCGCGAAACTGCTGCGGGGCGATCGACGCCCAGTCGATCGGATTGGCGTTCATATGGGCGAGCATCGCCCGGGCGATGGCGTTGAGCGGCATGGTCTTCCCTTTCCCGAAAAAAGGCCACCGTCCCGTGGGGAGACGGCGGCCCGATGGTCAGGCAGCGGCGGCGCGGCGCCGCTTGTCCCGGAAATAGGGGATGATCGTCTCGCCCAGATGGGTGAGCGTTTCCATGACCGCCTCGTGCGGCACGGTGCCCATCTGCATCAGCATCAGGATCTCGTCCGCGCCGGCCGCTTCCAGCCGCTCGATATGCGCGATCGCATCCTCGGGCGTGCCATAGGCATGTTCGGTGTTGTACATGTCGGTGGCGGCCGCAGTGATCGGGATCTGCGCTTCGTGCAGATAGGCGATCGTCGCCTGCTTGGCCGCATCGACCGCCTGGCGATGCTCATCGACCGTCACATCGTCGACATCGGGCTTCGGCCCCGCGCCATACCAGTGATGGATCGCCTGACCGAAGAAGCGCTGGCCGCGCAGGCCGATGCGGACCGCCTTCTCCCGATCGGTGCTGACAATGATCGGGCAGCCCACCGCCAGATATTCGTTCGGGAAATAGCCGACCTGATCCTTCGGATCGCGCGTGGCGAAGGCCTCGCGATAGACCTTGTTGAGCCGCGCCGTTTCCTCAGGCGTGCTGAAGCCCAGGATCATGCCGCCGAGCCCGCGCTGCGCGGCGACCCGCAGCGATTCCTCACGCGTCGCGGCCATGAACATCGGCGGATGCGGGTCCTGATAGGGCTTGGGGTGAATCGCCCGGCGCGGGATCTTGATGTACTTCCCGTTATGCTCGATCTCGTCCTCGACCATGATCTTCGGGATCAGGTACATGGCCTCGTCGATCATCGGCTGCAGCTCTTCCAGATTATAGCCGAAGGTGCCCGCTTCCTGCTGGGTGCCGCCCTTGCCGATGCCGAAGTTGAGGCGCCCGCGCGACAAAATGTCGAGCGTTGCCACCCGTTCCGCGACCTTGACCGGATGGTTCATCGCCGGCGGCAGGCAGATCACGCCATGGCCGATGCGGATCCGATCGGTCTTGCCCGCAACGAAGGCAAGGAAGCTCTCGGGCGACGACATGTGCGAATATTGGGTGAGCGCGTGATGCTCGACCGCCCAGATGCAGTCGAGGCCCATCTTCTCGGCATAGACCGACTGCTCGACCGCCTCGAAAAAGGTGCGCTGCTCGGACTCGCGCGACGTGTCCGCCATCTGCGCTTCGAACGCCATGGAAAATTTCATGCTGCCTCTCCTCGTGCAGGGCCTGTCCTCGCCCTTTGATTTTTTAGAGCATGCTATAATTCAAAAAAGAAGCAAGTGGGAATTCGCACCCCGGTCGGCTGCGATGCTGCTAAAGGACGAGACGAGGGGAGACGAAAGTGAAGCTTCATGCCGGGGCGGAGCGACGGAAACAGTCGATATTGCAAGCTGCACGCCTGCTATTGCGCGAAGAGCCGCTCTCGATGCGCCGCCTGGCCGAGGCAGCGGGCGTTAGCCAGGCAACCCCCTATAATCTGTTCGGAACCAAGCGGCGGCTCTATGTCGCCCTGCATCGCGAACTCGAAGCAGAGTTGATCGAGTCGATCGCGGCGACCGAGTCGCGCGACGCGCTAGACCGTATGTACTCCGCAATCCGGCTGATGGCGGCGCGGATGGACTGCGAGGCCGGCCTCTACCGGGAACTCTTCGCCACAATTTACGCCTCGGACGCCGAAGACCAGGACGCACAGGTGGAAACGGCCACGGCCTTCTGGGACGGTTTGCTGCTGCCCTTGCACGCGGAAGCCTTGCTCTCCCCGGATGCCGACATGTCGGCTTTCACCCGCAACTTCGTTTATCTGCTGTCGGGCGCGCTGATGGCGTGGACCGATCGGCGGATCGACACCGCCGCTCTGGAAAGCGCCGTCCGCTATGGCTTCACGCTCGCCGCACTCGCCATGGCAACCGACCTCTCGCGAGATCGCCTGCTGCGGGTGCTCGCCTCGGCCTGACCGCAAACGATACGGGTCTGGAACCAAGCCGCAATCCGCTCGTCTGGCAGGGTGAACAGAGCGAGAAGTGGCATGAAGGCGTTGGATGCCCTCCCCGTGGGGGCCGAGCAGTGGGAAGACATCCTCGCCCGGCTGGGCGACGGTCTCATCCTGGCGGACGGGCGCGGTCGCCTGATCTGGGCCAACGGCGTCGCCGCCGACCTCCACGGAGCAGACTCGCCAGCCGCCCTCGGCCGCAACGCCGACGACTATCGTGAGCGTCACCCTCTCCGCTACCGCAACAATCACGCGCTGGACCCGGAAGCCTATCCGCTCGACCGGCTCCTGCGCGGCGAGAAGGTCGACGAAATGGTCGTCGAGATCGTGTCCGAGGCCACCGAGGACGCGTGCCGGACGCTGCGGATCAGCGGCCTCTCGCTGGACGATGCCGGCGGCGCGCCGCTCCACGTCCTGATCGTCCGCGACGCCGCACCTTTGCTCGAAGCCGAGCGCCGCTTCGAGCAGACCTTCAACGTCAACCCAGCTCCAGCCATCGTCTGCCGGCTGAGCGATCATCGCTATGTGAAGGTCAATCAGGGATTCCTCGACATGACGGGCTTCGCACGGGACGAGGTGCTGGGCCGATCGCTCTACGACATCGACGTGCTGCGCGATGCCGCCGACCTCGACAAGGCGAAAGAAAGGCTGCGCGAGGGCAGGACGATATCGCAGATGCAGGCCGACCTCGAACTGCCCGACGGGGGACGCAAGCTCGTCATCGTCGCCGGCCAACCGATCGATCTGGACGACGAGGCCTGTATGCTTTTCTCCTTCGCCGACCTCGAGCCGCACCGCCAGGCGGAAAACCGGCTACGCGCGAGCGAAGAGCGCTTCGTGCGAACCTTCCGGCTCGCGCCCGTCGGCATGGCGATCACCACCAGCAGCGACTTCCGGCTATGCGACGTCAACGACGCCTTCGAGCAACTGACCGGCTATGTCGGCGACGAGGCGATGGACGAGGCGATGGCGCGGCTCAAATTGTGGGAGCCCGCCGGCTTTCTCAAGGAGGCCGCCGCGCTGCTCGACGAGCGCAGCGGCTTTCGCGGCCGCGACGTGCGGGTGCGCACCAAGGACGGCGGCTTCGTCGACTGCCTCGTCTCGGCCGAGGTCATCCCCCTCAACGAAGACCGCTGCATCCTCTGGGTGATCCAGGACATCCACGAACGGCGCCACAGCGAGCTGGAACTGATTACCGCGATCGAGGCGGTGATGAAGGACACCAACTGGTTCAGCCGCACCGTGGTCGAAAAGCTGGCCAATCTCCGCTCGCCCCATCCGCACGCCGCCCCGGTCGAGGTGAGCGAACTGACCCGGCGCGAGAAGGAGGTGCTGAGCCTGCTGTGCGAAGGCGGCGACGACGCCGGCATCGCCCGCGAGATGGGCGTGTCGCGCAACACACTGCGCAACCACATCGCCCGCGTCTACGCGAAGATCGGCGTCAACCGCCGCGCCGCCGCGATCCTCTGGGCCCGCGAACGCGGCTTCCCGCTGAGCCGGCCGATCCGCTGAAGCAGCCACTACTAGTCCGATACTACTACACGATTTGGTCCGTCCGCATCTTTGGAGGCGACCTGTTCGGGTCCAGATGGGAGGCATGGCGCTGCGTCCGTTAGCGCCGCACTCTTGAAGATGGAGACCGACATGGACAGCAATCGCATCAAGGGCGAGGCCCGCAAGGTCAAGGGCTCGATCAAGGAAGCCGCCGGCAAGATCATCGGCGATCGCAAGCTCGAGGCCGAAGGCATTGCCGAAAAGGCTGCCGGCACCGCACAGGCCACCGCCGGCAAGGTCGTCGACGGCGTGCGCGAGGCGCTGCGCCGCTGATCGGATCGAGGGCTGCCGCCGCGTTGCGGCGGCCCTTCCTGCACCGAAACTCCCCCCTCCCATTCGCAGAGAAAGACCGGAATGACCTTGTCCGCACTGCGTGCGCGGCCCGCGCCCGGCGCACGGCCGCAGAAGAGCCAGACCATGCCCAGCATCGAGGCCGACATGGCCTATTATCGTCGACGTGCCGCCGAAAGCGCCGAACGCGCGCTGATCGCGTCGAACCCCGGCGCGCGCCTCGCCCATGAGGAACTTGCCAAGCTCTACCGCGGCAGGCTTGCGGCGCTCGAAGCGGAACTTCGCGAGCGCCGTTGATGTTCACGCGGGGCACCGCCGATTTTTGGAGAAACAGTCATGAACAGGATCGTCCTTATCCCGCTTGCCGCGCTCGCCGTGCTCACTGCCTGCCAAGGGCCCGAGCAGAAAGCCGGTGCCGAAAAGGACAAGGCCGAGGCGCAGGCAGCCGGCCGTCCCTATAATGGCGACGGCCCCAATGAGCGGATCGGGGCGGCGATGGACAAGGCGAAGGATGCCGCAGAGGAGGCCCGCGAGGCGACCGCCGATGCGCTGGAGCAGCGCGGCGACAGCATCGAGCGTGCCGCCGACATTCAGGCCGAGAAGCTCGAAGCCCAGGCCGAGGCAATCCGCAATGCGGCCGAAGACAAAGCGAAGGCGCTGAAGGCGCAGGCCGAGACGGCGATCCGCTGAGCGCCGTTCCCAGCCATAGTTGAAACGAGAATGGGGATGCGCGTCGCCGCGCATCCCCCTTCCGTCATGCCATCAGGCGCGTGTCAGAGACCGACGACGCCGCCGTCGGTCTTGGTGATCACGATCGTCGCCGAACGCGGACGCGCCGTCGTCGAGGTGCCACCCTGGGTCGCCGGCCAGCTGCTCTGCAGCGTAGTCAGCGAACCGTCCTCACCGGGATGCTGGATGTTCACGAACAGCGTGCGGCCGTCCGGCGTCGAGTCGATGCCGGTGATCTCGCAGCCCTTCGGACCGACCAGGAAGCGCTTGAGCGTGCCGGTGGTCGCGGCCTTGCCGACCACGGTCGCCTGGGTCCGCGTCGCGCCGTCGGCGCCCGTGTTGGTGATCGTCTTCGTGCCGCCATCGCCGACCTTGCCCGGCAGCGCGACCAGCATCTGGTTGTTGGTGCGGTCGGTGAAGGCACCGTCGTCGGTCTGGATCCACAGCAGCGGATTGGCCTGACCTGAGGCGTTCTGCCCACGGCCGAACCACAGGCCGTCCGGGCTGGAGAAGTCGTTCGACGCATCCAGGCCCGAGATGTTGACGTTGGTCGGATCGGCATCGGCCGAGTCTGCGCCGAACAGATAGATGTCCCAGCCGAAGGTCGTCGCCTCGGAGGTATCGCCGGTTTCGCGGATACGCAGAATGTGGCCGTTCGGATTTCCGCGCTGCGCCGTGTTCGCCGACCCCTTCGGATCGTTGTAATGGCGCGGGTTCGCCGCGTCGGTGCCGGTCAGCGGACGAACCGTCGCGTTGTTGTTGGTCAGCGTCAGGTACATTTCGCCGGTGACCGGATTGGTCGCGGTCCACTCCGGACGATCCATCTTGGTCGCGCCGAGCGCGTCGGCTGCCAGACGGACGTTGGTGAGGACGTCGGCCTGATCCGAGAAGGCGTAGGTCGCGTTCGCGGAGGTCAGCGGGCCGGTGCCGAACACCAGCGGCAGCCAGGTGCCGGTGCCGTCGGCATTGAACTTGGCGACATAGAGCGTCCCCGCGTCGAGATATTTGTCGCCCATGGCAAGGCGATCGGTCGCATTGGCATCCGCTGCGACCCAGGCCTGCGCGGACACGAACTTGTAAAGATATTCGCCGCGCGAATCGTCGCCCATGTAGAAAGCGGGCTTGCGACCGGCGACGAACTGCGACGGCCAGGCGCCCTCATGGCCGAAGCGGCCGAGCGCGGTGCGCTTGCGCGGTGCCTTGGTCGGATCATAGGGATCGATCTCGACGACCCAGCCATATTGGTTCGGCTCGTTGCGGAAGTCGCCCGTGCCATTCGGCGCAGCGGCAATGACACTGGCGTTCCAGCGCGAATAGACGGTGCTGGTGGCGTCGGTGGGGACGACGGTGGCCCAGCCATAGCTGCCATTCGCGCCTTCGCCGATGCCATAGCGGTTGAGTGCGACGACCGACTTGGCGGTCGCGCCGCCGCGGGCGGCGTTGTCACCGGCGACGCGGCGGAAATAACCCGCCCAATTCTCTTCGCAGGTCAGGTAGGTGGCCCAGGCGGTGTAGCCATTGGCGCAGTTGTTGATCGTGCCGCGACCGTCGGTGCCCGCCGGCGAGAAGGCTGTACGCAGGAAATCGGTGCCACGGACGGGGCCCGAGAAGGTCGTCGGGGTCAGCGGCGTCACGCGGCGGTTGAGGGTCGACCCCTGGACATAGCTCCAGGCGCCCGAACTGGCGCGCGACACTTCGACGACGCTGACGCCATGGGCCTCCATTTCCTTCAGCGCTTCGGCTTCGGGGCGGGCGCCGGCAACGGTCGTGGGGCCATTGGCGTGCAGATAGATCTGGGTGATGTTCTCGTGGTTCATCACCAGCAGGCCGCGGCTGTTGCTGTTTGCATCGGGCGTAGCGCCGGTCGCAGCGAGGCCGAAATAGCTCATGCCGTCATGATGGTCGCCGGCGCGCTTGGAGAAGCCGGTATCGGTGCCGTTATTGGCATAGGCCGGGGTCGCGGTATCGAGCGGATCGCCAAGGCGATAGAGCACCGAGACGGCATAGCCTTCGGGGACCTTCACAACGTCATCGAGGCTCTTGGCGATCGAATTGAAGCTGAGCACCGCTGGCGTGACGGTGATCGTCGTGTCGGCGGTGGACGACTTGTTCTTCACGTCGGTCGCGGTGAAGCGGAACACCAGCGTGGTCGACGCGGACACGGCCGGCGCGATGAAGGTGGCGGTGTTGCTGTTGGCGTTGGTCAGCGTGACGGTCGGGCCCGAGACCTGCGTCCAGGCAACGCTGCCGATCTCGTTCTTGTCGGTCGCGGTGCCGGCGAGCGTGACGAGCTTGCCCGAGCTGGTGCTGGCATTCTGGCCCGCGTTCACGACCGGGGCGTCATTCTCGCCGCACGCCGTGAGCAGCATGCCGCCGAAGGTCGCGGCCGCAATGGCGGAAATGCCTCCGAAGAGCGTCTGGCGGCGCGAGTAGCGCTGCTCGACGATGCTCTCCAGCGTGGGATTGTCAGTCGGATTGCAATCGACATTGCCGTCCGTATAGCCGTGCACCATTTCGTTCATCTGGTCGAACCCCTTGATTGAGAAGGGGGCGGGCTAACAGCGCCATGCGAAACATTGGTGCCGTAGCGTTTACACCGGGATGAAAGAGAAATTACGTCCGTATTACAGCGGCGGCAGAATGGCTCCAGCCGAGCGGTCGCGACCCGCCCGCTTGGCGTCGTAGAGCAACGCATCCGCGATTGAGAGCCATCGCGCCACCGACCCGACCGGATGGTGTGCAGTCGAAACCCCTGCGCTGATCGTAACTCGGCGCGCGTCGATCACGTCGAGCTGCAGTGCGGAGACGGCCGCACGCAACCGATCCGACAGCGCCAGCGCCTCTGGCGCACCGGTCCGTGGCAGCAGGAGAGCGAACTCCTCGCCGCCGAGCCGTCCGACCATGGCATCGTTCCCCGCCTCCGCCACGCAGGACCGCGCCACCGACCGAAGCACCTCGTCCCCCGCAGGATGGCCGAAGGCATCGTTGATCGTCTTGAAATGGTCAATGTCGAGCAGGATGAGGCTCCCGGCGATGCCGCCCTCGGCTCCGTCGCGGACAGTCGTTTCGATCGCCTGGAGCATGGCGCGCCGGCTGAGCAGGCCGGTCAGGGCATCGCTCGCGGCGATCCGGCGCAGTTCAAGTTCGTCGACCACGATTGCAGCCAGCTTGCCGAGCACATCGATATGCTCGGCACTGAACGCGCGCCGCTCGACATCAATCGCGCAGAGCGTGCCGATATTATAGCCGTCCGGCGAACGCAGGGGGACGCCGGCATAGGCAACCACATTCGGCTCTCCGGTAACCAGTGGGTTGTCCCGGAACATGGGATGCTCGCGCGCATCTTCGACGACGAGCGGGGCGTGGGTCCGGATCGCGCGGTCGCAGAAGGCGATCGACCGCGGCGTCTCGGTGGCGGTTACTCCGGCACGGGACTTGAACCATTGCCGATCGCGGTCGATCAGCGTGATCGTCGACATCGGTACGCGCAGCACGGTGCGCACGAGATCGGTGATCCGGTCGAACTGGTCTTCGGGCAGGGTGTCGACGATCTCGTACCGATCGACCGCAGCCTGACGCCCGGCTTCATCGTTGAGCCGTGGGTCGCCCGTGGCCAGTCCTGTTTCATTCGGTTGCATCGCCGAACCGATACTGGACAAATGTCAACGAAACGACCCCCGACCTGCGCCACTTCTAAGACGATCGTCGCGATTCAGTCTCCGACCAGCCTGTGCAGCTTGGCAAGGCTCGCGTCGTCCGCCTCACCATGCGCGAGCGCCCCGAAGAAACGGCCATCGGCATCCATCAGGAAAATCGTCGCCGTATGGTCGATCAGATAGTCGCCGCCCTCGATCGGTACCTTCTCCCGATAGACATGATAGGCGTCGATGATCCGTGCCAGCTGTTGCGGCGAGCCAGTCAGCCCCGTGATCGGCACCGGGAAAAGCGACAGATAGTCGCCGATCAGCTTGCCGCTGTCGCGCTCGGGGTCGAGCGACACGAACACCAGCCGCAGTTTCTCTCCTGCCGGGCCGAGCTGGCGCTTGAGACGCGACAGGCGCTGGAGCGTCGTCGGGCAGATATCGGGACAGCGGGTGAAGCCGAAGAAGATCGCAAAGGGCTGCCCCTTCAGGCTCCGGTCGGAAACGGTGCGACCATTGTGGTCGACCAGCTCAAAGGCGCCGCCAAAGGCATCCGAATAGCCTTCTGCAGCCTCCTCGCGTGGCCAAAAAGCAGCTGCTGCGAGCCCGCCCAGGACGAGCAGGATCGCCAGCCAGAGAACGGGCCGCAGCCAGCGCGGTGCCGGTCGCGGCTCAGTGGTGGTCATGGCCCCCGCCCAGCTGGTGGTCGATCGGCTCGACGCGGAAGCGCACGGGCACCTCCCCGGCCTTGGCGAAGCGCAGTGTGATGGTGACGGTTTCGCCCTGCTTGAGCGGCCGCTTGAGCCCCATCAGCATAAGATGATAGCCGCCCGGCTTGAGCGCGACGCTGCCGCCCGGCGCGATAGCCAGACCGCCGCTCACCGGGCGCATCCGCATGATGTTGCCGTCCATCGTCATGCTGTGAACGTCGACGCTGGCGGCGACCGCCGTCCTGCCGCCCAGCAGGCGATCCTCGGCCTTGCCGGTGTTGCGGATGAGGGCATAGCCGCCGCCGGCCTTCGCGCCCGGCGCGGTTTCGCGCAGCCAGGGGCTGTCCACGCTGACGGGACCAGCCATGGCGGGCGCCGTCGCGACCAGGGCGGCGAGGAAGGCGATCGAAACTTGGATCTTCATGGTTGTTCCTTCAAAGGAAAGGAGCGGTATGGGGGCCGCTCCCCAGGCATCGCATCAGAAGCTCATCCGCAGGCCGCCGTAAAAGGCGCGACGTTCGATCGGGTAGAAGGCGACGCTGCCCTCATCCGCTGCTGTCGCGGGATTATTCGCGACATAGCGCAGGATCGCGCTGATATCGCCGACCGCCTTCTTGTTGGTTAGGTTTCGCGCGTCGATGAACAGGGTGACACCCTCGGCCACCCGCGCCTCACCGCGCGCGCCGAACATGGTGTAGCCGGAAACGCGCTTCGTGTTCTGATAGTCGACCCACGCCCCCTGCGGTACCCATTCGACATTGGGCGTCAGGTTGAGCCCCTCGAAGCCGATGCGCAGTTCGGCGCGGTACTGATGCTTCGGCAGGACGGGCAGCCGGTTGTCGCCATATTGGACGTCGTCGCGGAAGCGGAAGTCGTTATATTGGTAGACCTGCCGCAGCCGCAGAAGCGCCCCGAGGGTTAGGTCCAGCCCTGCCTCGATGCCCTGATGCCGCGTCTTGCCTGCGTTGAAGGTCGAGGCGGGGATGGTCGGGCTGACGGCAAATTGCAGCATCTCGCCCTTCAGATCAGCACGATAAACGCCGATATCCCAGGATGCGATACCATAGCGTCCGCGCGTACCGATCTCGAAGGTCCAGGCCTTCTGCGCGCCCACCGGCGTGAAGCCGGGCACCCCCGTACTGGGGATTTGGCTCAACTCGCTGAAGCCCGGAAGTTCGACCGAGCGGCTGTAATTGGAATAAAGCTGAACGCCGTCGAGCAGATCGTACAGCAGCCCGAACTTCGGGGCGAAGGCATCGAACTCGGCCGAACCGCTGCGCGTCGGGACAAGGCGGTTCTCGATCTCGCGCTTGCCATGGGTGTAGATGCCCCCGGCGACCAGCGTCAGCCGATCGACCGGCTTCAGCCGCACCTCGCCATAGCTGTTGATTGTCCGCGCCGTCTGCTGGACATCGGCCGTCGGAGCGCCGCGATCGCCTGCGACGTTCACGAACTGCTTCGCCGCGACCTTGCCGAAGCGCGCCTGCGTGCCGAGCGTGACCTCCCAATCCATTCCGGCGGTGCGGCCGCCCAGATCGAGGCTGGCGAATAGCCCCCGATCGTCGCTGTTCTGGTCGATCACCTGGAAGATCGGGTGGAACAGCTTCTTGGCATTGTAATAGCCGCCAAAAGCGAGCGTGCCGTTGCCCAGATCGACCGTGGTGCGGTTCTGCAAGCGGATCGAATCGATGTCGCGTTCCTGATCGAGCGCGATCAGGTTGGGCAGCGCCTGGCGCGGATTCTTCCGGGCCTGGTCGAGGCTGATCGCACCCGGCAGATCCTGATCGATCCGGCTCATGGTCGCGTAGAAACGCGTCTCGATCGCGTCGGTCAGGCGCAGGCCGACATTGCCGTTGAATCGCAGGGAACTGCGCTTGGCATGTTGCCGGTCGCCATCCGAACGGTCGGTGGTCAGCGCGACGTAGGCGTCGCCCCGATCGTTGGCAAAAGCCGCTGCGGCCTTGGTGCGCAGGGTCGAGAAG
Source organism: Rhizorhabdus sp. (assembly GCF_018006725.1). GTDB lineage: Bacteria > Pseudomonadota > Alphaproteobacteria > Sphingomonadales > Sphingomonadaceae > Rhizorhabdus. The sequence goes on along the minus strand of NZ_JAGMXV010000025.1, from coordinate 4,866 downwards.
CTGCCCCCGTCGACGCGCAGTTCGGCGCGGGGCGCGGTCCGACCCGTCGGCGTCACGGCGTTGATCGCGCCGCCCAGCGTCGAACCCCCGAAACGCAGCGCGTTGGCGCCGCGATAGACCTCGATCCGTTCGAAGATCTGTGGGTCCAGCTCCTGGAAATCGCCATTGTCGTCGGCGAGGTTTATCGGGATCCCGTCCTGCAGCAGCGTCAGGCCGCGCATGTGAAAGCCCCGGCTCAGACCCGACCCCCGGATCGACAGACGGATTTCCTGGCCGAAGCGCGGTTGCATATAGACGCCGGGCGAGAAACCGAGCGCGTCGCGAAGGCTCACGGCGACCCGGTCGGCGAACTCCGTCGCATCGACGACGTCCACACCACCGGGGCGCTTTTCGACCGAGCGTCGGGCCTCTTCGGTGACCGAGGCAGCGGTGACCACGATCGTGGCACGGTCCTCGGCATCGGACGCCTCATCCGCAGCCCAAGCAGGCACGGACGACAGCAAGGCGAGCGCGGACGCGCTCATGAGAGAATGACGAAAAATTGACATGAAACAGACCTCGATCGGGCAGGCCGATCGCGGCCTCCCCCCTGAACAAGCATATGCGACCGCAACGATGCGCGGGCGGCGAGCAACGGTTCAGAAGGCGGCAGGTGGTCCGGTGGGCGGTGGTGGTGGCGCAGCAAGGCCACGGCCGAGGGCGCCCTTGCCTCGCGCAAAGACGAACGACAGCACGGCCGGGACGACGAAAAGAACGGGAGCCGGATCGAGCGAGGGCAGATCGAACGCCGCGCCGAAGCCCGAAAAGACGCAGGGGTGCGAGGCCCGGTCGTCACCGGGCTTGCCCTGATGCAGTTCGCCCTTCTCGTCGATCCAGGCCGACATGGCGCCCTGCCCGGTGCAGAGGATGATCGAGAAGCCTCGCTCGGCCGAGGCCGGCATCCATCCAGCGGGAACAAGCACCCGCATGAACAGCGCCAGCATCGCGAGGCCGAGCGCAGCCTGCACGCAGACGCGCCGCGCATTGGCTGAAAGAGGGGCCCCGCTCCGGATCATGCCGCGCGCCTAGCCGTGCCGTCCCCGGAAGTCCATGGGACAGTCTGTCCCAGGGGTCTCCTGTCGCAACGACATGGGGTCGACTACCGTAACTACCGAGTCTGGACCCCTTTTCCGGCGGGTGACAGGATCGGCCGGGGCCAAGGCGGGGACCAAATGGACGCAGAGACGATCAGAAGCGCGGCGATCAGCGCGGCACCACGCGAATCCGCGCTGCTGCTCCGCGACGACGCAACGCGCGACCTGCTGACAGTGCTGCTGCTCGCGCTCGCCACCTATGCGGCTGCCGCATATTGCCTGTCCTTTCCGAACGAGGGGCGGGCAACGCCCGGTATCTGGCTCGTCAACGGCATCGCCCTGGCCGCCCTGCTACGCACCTCGCGCCGTCGCTGGCCATCGATCATCGGTGCGGCTTTCCTGGGCAATTTGGCGGCCGATGTGCAGTTTCAGGACAAGGCGCTGCTGCTCCACGCCCTCAGCGCAGCCACCAATGCAGTCCAGTTCATAATGTGTGCTGCGATCGTTCGCAGCCGGGTCGGACGCTATTTCGACCTTACCGACATTCGCCACCTTCTCTGGCTTGCCGGAATGGGGGCGGCGACGACTGTGATCAAGGTCGGGGTCGCGATGGGTCTCAACGTCGGGCTCGGTATCGCCGACGTCTACAACCGCTTCATGCTCGACTGGTCCCTGATCGTCTTCCTCGGCCTGTTCGTTCTCGCCCTGCCCCTGCTGGCCCTTTCGGCACCGCGCGACCGTCTGTCGAAACCTGTGGATGGGGTCGGCATCACACTGGTCGTTCTGCAACTCCTCATCCTTTTCCTTGTCTTCGGACCCCTGAGCTATCCAGGGGTCTATCTGGCCGTGCCGGTCCTGATGCTGCTGGCCTGGCGCCATGGCTTGTTCGGCGCAGGATTGGGATCGCTGGTGACGATCGTCACAGCCTGCATGCTGCTGCGCTTCACCACGGGTCTCGACGGCAAATTGTCGATAGCGGGGTATAATGCGACCGAACGCGGCACCTATCTGGAGCTGTTCTTCAGCGTCGCAATCCTGATGTGCCTGCCGCTCGCGATCGGGCGCACGCGGCAGTTGCGGATGGAGAAAGCGGTTGCCGATGCGCTCCATGCCGCCAATCAGCGAAGCGCGATGCTCGCCGAGAGCGAGGCTGCTGCGCGCCGCTCCGAATCGGCAATCATCGAAAACGAGTTGCGCTGGCGGTCGGCGATCGAAGGTTCGGGTCTCGGCGTGTGGGACTGGAATCTGTCGCGGCGGGAGATTTTTCTGTCGCAGCGACTGAACGCGATGCTGGGCTATCCGGGCGAAGAGCGTGAGAACAGCCTGCGCAGCATTCGTGCACGCGTCCATCCCGAGGATCGCCAGCGCAACCGCATTGCGCTCCAACGCTATCTGCGCGGCGAGACCGACACATATGAATGCCAGATGCGCTGCCGGTGCGCGGACGGCAGCTATCGCTGGTTCCACGATCGCGGCATGATCTTCGAACGCGATGCCGGCGGCCTGCCGGTCCGCATGATCGGCACCTATACCGACATTCACAACCAAAAGATCTATGAACTGCGGTCGCGCCGCCACGCCCGCCTCTACGCCACGCTGGCGGCCTGTAACGCGGCCATCGCGCGCCGCGCCCCGATCGACGATCTGTCGGCTACGATCTGCGACATTCTGGTCAGCAGCAGCGACATCAAGCTCGCCTGGATCGGCTTCGCCAACGAGGAAACCGGTATCTTCGGGCCGATGACGATCCGGGGCGAAGCGCTCGATCATGTGTCCCATGTACGGCTGTCGGCGCGCGCCGATGATCCGCGCGGGCTGGGGCCAACCGGCACGGCCTTTCGCCGAAACGAACCCGTCTGGGTCGATGATTATGCTCAGGATCCGCTGACGGCGGGATGGCGCGATACGGGCGCCCGTTTCGGCTGGAAGGGCATGGCCGCGATTCCGTTGCGCAGCAAAAAGGAGCCAGTGGCGATACTCGGCATCCATGCCGGCGATATTGATTTCTTCGACAGCGAGGCCCGCGCTCTTCTGATGGATATCGCCGCGCAATTCAGCCTGGCGCTGGAGATCGACGAGGTCGAAAATGCCGCCGCCCATTATCAGGCAAATCTGACGGAGTCCGAGCGTCGCTTCCGCGCAGTCTTCGAAGCGTCACCCATCGGAATCGCGGTGATGGATACCGCGACGGGCGATTTCTACACCGTCAATCCGCGCTTCGAGGCGATTGTCGGACGGTCGCTCGACGAACTCCGTACGCTGACCTGGCAGGCGATAACCCACCCCGAAGACCTCGCCCAGGACGTCGCGTTGGCGGATCGTTTCGCGCGGGGCGCGATCGACGGCTATCAGTTCGAGAAGCGCTATCTTCGCAAGACGGGCGAGGCCATATGGGTGCATATGACGATCGCGCGCTTCGCCCTGCCGGGGGAGGCGGTCGCGCAGCATCTGTGCATGATCGAAGATATCACCGAGGAAAAGTCGCTGCGCAGCCAGATTGAGTTCGCGCAGCGCATGGAATCGATCGGGCAGCTGACCGGCGGCGTGGCGCACGATTTCAACAATCTGCTCACGATCATGATCGGCAGCAGCGAATCCCTGCTGGAGACGCTTCAGGACGAGGAACATCGCAAACTGGCGGCGCTCGTGCTGCGCGCGGCAGAACAGGGCGGCGAACTGACGCGGCGGCTGCTCGCCTTTTCGCGCCGACAGCCGCTCGACCCGCAGAGCTTCGATATCAACGCCCTGCTCGATCGCAACGTTCCGCTGCTGCGCCGTTCGCTCGGCGGCGGCCTACGGTTCGTCGTCGACGCATCGGCACAACTGCGTCAGGTGTTCGCAGACCCTGGCCAGACGGAAGCGGCCATCCTGAACCTCTGCATCAACGCCCGCGATGCGATGCCACAGGGCGGCGTGCTGACCCTCGCTACCCGCAACGCGAGCTTCGACGAGGACAGCTGTCGAATGCATCCCGACGCGAATTGCGGCGACTATGTCGTGATCGAGGTCAGCGATACCGGCACCGGAATTCCGCCGGAACTGATGAGCCGCATCTTCGAACCCTTCTTCACCACCAAGGAGGCCGGGCAAGGATCGGGGCTCGGCCTGAGTATGGTCTATGGCTTCGTCAAGCAATCGGGCGGGTTCGTCGAGGTCCGCAGCGATGTCGGGCGCGGCACCTGTTTCGCCTTGTATCTGCCGAGCGCACCCGAAGGCGAAGCGGATGCCTTCGTCGAGGAGGGCACGGAAGAAGCTCCCCCCCGCGGCGACGAACGCATTCTTCTGGTGGAGGACAACGAGGTGCTGCGCACCCATGCCGTCGCCCAGCTTCAGACCCTCGGCTATGAGGTAATCGAAGCCGAGGATGGCCCCGCCGCGATCGCTATTCTCGGTGCGCGGGACGATATCGACCTCCTGTTCACCGATATCGTTATGCCCGGCGGGATCAACGGCCGTGAACTCGCGGAGCGCGCATCCGCCGACCAGCCCTGGCTGCGCGTCCTCTACACGTCGGGCTATTCGCGCGACGCCCTGATGAAAGACGATCGCCTGTTGGCGGGCGTGACATTGCTGCAGAAACCCTATTCCAAGCTGGAACTGGCCCGGAAGGTCCGAAAGGTGCTGGACGAGATACCGCCGCTCTGACGACCATTCCCTTTCGTGACAAAAAGCTGCGCAGGCAAAATAGGGCTTGCGGCAGCGCGTCCCCCCTCTACTTTCGAGATCGGGGGCCGAAACGGATTTTTCCTTGGGAAACGTCCGGACGGACCGCCGTCATCGCGCTGCCGGCGAA
>NZ_JAGMXV010000208.1 GCF_018006725.1 Rhizorhabdus sp. | reverse complement strand
AGCCTCCGTAAGGTTCGAGGACGAGATCGCGGGTGACGATCACGCGGACAGGGAAGCCTGGCCGGATCGTCAGTGTCGGTGGGACGTTGAGCTGGCGCCGAACGATCTGCTGACCGGCATCATTGATGGTGTCCTGGCCGCCGTTGCGGATGGCGCGCAGGAGCCGATCCTGGTCATCGATGGCAAGCTCGGACCCGACTGACAGAAGCGTCGAGAGCCCCGCCGCTTTGGCGAGATCCCACCAATGGTAATCGACACCGTCTTCCAGACCAGCATAGCCCTGGGTATCGGCTCCGGGCTGGCGTTCTAGCACAATGGAGCGGCCATTGGGGAGGATGAGCCTGTTCCAGACGAGAAGCACGCGGCTCTGCCCGTATTGGACGCTGTTGTCGTACTGGCCGATGATCCGGGTGCCCTGTGGGATGACGAGGATGCGGCCGGTTGGGCTATCGTAGATGTTCTCCGTCACCTGCGCGGTGATTTGCCCAGGAAGATCGGAGCGGATGCCTGTGATGAGGGCGGCCGAGATGACCGCACCCGCCTGGAGAACATAGGGCGATGCTGGCGCCATGATGCGGTCGGCCGCAATGGTGCGGCGATCGACGGGAGCAGTGAGGAACGCAAGCTGCCGATCCTGTGCGGTCTGAGCGCCCGGTTGCGTGCCGGCTCCCACGTCGGCAAATCCGGGGATATTCGGGCTAACGGCCGCCGATGTTGCGGCCGGACCGGCCTGGAAAAACACGCGACTGGTGCGGGCTGCCTCCAATTCGGCGAGGCGACGTTGCTCCTCGGGATCAGGCCCGGGCGCCGCCATGGCGGGCGGTACGACAGGATGCCCCTGATTTTGCGCGCTGACGATCGGGCGGCCGAGGTCTCCAGGCAGCGCCGGGCCGAGGACCGGGCCGGTGTAATCGCGTGGCAGGCCGGCCAGGCCGTCGGCCGTGGTGCGGTTGTCGGTTGAATAGAGTTCGTCGGCGCTCTTGCCGGGATCGCGGCTCTGGAGCGCGTAGATGAGAGAGCCGCCGATACCGACGAGGGCAACCGCAGCGACGCCGGCGAGCACTTTGCGCGACAGCCGGGTGACGCGCGGAGGTTCTGCCCGCAGGCGCATGGACGATGATGCATCGACGGCGGGCGTTGATTGGTCCAGCCGTTCGGCGTTGTCGTGGTCAATGTCGCTCATGATGCAGGTTTCCCATCGGTTCGCACGATCCTGACGGTCTGCTGCTGCTTGCCGCTGCCGAGGCGCAGTTCGGCGGCGCCGAAGATGCGGTCCACGATCAGGATGTTCTGGTGGATGCGGCTGTTGACGAGCTGCGGCTCGCCATCGGTGCCGAGGACGAAGATCGGCGGCATTTCGCCTTGAACGATGCCGCGTGGAAATTCGACATACACACGCCTGCCGTCGTCATAGACGGCGACCGGCCGCCAGGGCGGCGTGTCGCCGGTGATGCCGTAGCGGTAGTGACGCGCGCCGGCAGCGGGAATGATAGGCGTCGCAGGGACCGTTCCGCGTTGCGATGCCGGTAGCGCGGGATAAGCCCATGCAACGGCCGGCATATAGGGTTTCGCCTCCGCCCTCAGCTCAAGCATGTAGATGCGGCGGTCGGTCGTGATGACCAGGTTCGTGGTGATGTCGGGGCGCGTCGGTTTGACGAGGATGTGGACGCGGCGCGAGAGGCCGGAACCGCTTTCGGTATCACCGATGATCCAGCGGGCGGTGTCACCGGCGGCGATTGGACCTGCGCCGGTCAGGCTTTCGCCCGGTTCGAGCGCGATGTTGGTGATCTGGCCGGGCGCGGCATAGACTTGGTAAAGCGCGCCTTCGCTCCAGGGATAGATCTGGATGGCGTTATAATAGCCCTCGCGTCGCGGTTCGACACGCGCCGCAGCATTGGCGTTTTCCACGCGGCCGCTCGGCGTATTCGCGGCGGTTCCACCATGCGCGACTGTCCAGGCAGGAGGCGTGTGCAGCGGACGCGGCGGCTGTTCCGTGACCGGCGTCGGCACGGCTGGGAGCGGCGGCACGTCACTGTCGTAGCTGATGGTGGGTGGTTTGAAGGTCGCGCAGCCCGCCAGCATCGTTGCCGAGAGCAGCATCATCGCCAAAGCGGATTTACGGAAAGCCGGAGAGCCGGACATGCGCAGAGATGTGCTCATTGGGACATCTCCCGCGACCAGTTGATGGCGTTGATGTAGATGCCGAGCGGATTGGCGCGCAGCCGGTCTGCGTCGCGCGGCGTCTGGATGACGATGGTGAGGATGGCGGTCCATCGCTCCGTGCCCGCGAGCTGGCCATTCTCGTAACGCTTCTCGGTCCAGGCCACGCGGAAGGAATCCGCCGATGCGCGGATGACGCTCGAAACCTCGACGGCGATCTGCTGTTTGCCGACCTTGGTGAAGGGATCGTTGGTGCGGGCATAGTCGTTGAGCGCACCGGCGCCGCGATCCGTGGTCCAGTCATAGGCGCGCAGCCAGTTCTGGCGCACGATGATCGGATCGGCCGGGATGCTTCTGACCTGCTCGATGAAGCGGGCAAGATGCCAGGCCACTTGCGGATCGGTCGGCCGGTAGTCGGCCGACGCTGGTGCAACGGATTGTGCCTGGCCGAGTCGATCGACCTGCACCACCCAGGGAACGACGGTGCCGCGCGCCGACTGCCAGACCAGCGCGGCGGCGAAGCCGGCCGACAGGAACAGCGAGCCGAAGGCCATGATGCGCCAGTTCCTGGCCTGGACACGGGCCGAACCGATGCGATCGTCCCAGACCTGCGCGGCGCGCTGATAGGGTGTTTCGGGATCGGGCGATTTCCCATAGTGGGCGGCGGGTCGTTTGAAGAGGCTCATGAGCGGTTACTTTCGGAGAGATTGACGGAAGAGCCGCCGCCATGGCTGTCGCCGGATTTGACGGCATGCGCTGCGATGGTGGCTCCGTGGCTGAGGGACTGATGGCGCTTCATGCGCTTGGCCCAGTCGGGTGGACCGTCGCGGGGCGCTGCGGCGGCGGCTTCGCCTGCGGAGCCTGAGCCGGGTATCGTGCTCATGGTCGAGGAGCCGCCCGTCGCCCCGAAGCCTGCCTTCGCACCTTCGGAGAAGCTGGACTTGACGCCTTCGGCGGCGCGCGCCGTCGCACGTTTCAGGGGTGATACGGTGGCTGCTCCGGCCGCGCGGGCGACACCGCCGAGACCCGAGGCGACACCGGCTGCGCCGGACTGGCCGAGCGAGCCGACGCTGTAGGCCGCGGCGGCTCCGCCTGCCGCTGCCGCACCGCCCCGCACGGCGGCAGCACCGCCGGACATCGCAGCCGCTCCTCCCTTCAGGGCAAGGCCTGCCGCGCCACCAGCTGCGAGTGCCGCACCACCGACGGCAAGCCCGGTGCCAACCGCCGCACCGGCGCCGAGTTGTGGTCCGCCGCTGACAAGACCGGCAGCAATGCCGGGGCCGAAGATGCCGAGCCCGAGCAGCGATAGCGCGGCAAGAACAATCGCCATGGCGTCGTCGATTGTGGGCGTTGCGCCGCCGAAGCCGGCCGTAAACTGGCTGAACAGCGTTGAGCCGATGCCGATGATGACGGCGAGCACCAGCACCTTGATGCCGGATGAGACGACATTGCCCAGCACGCGCTCGGCCATGAAGGCGGTCTTGCCGAACAGGCCGAACGGGATGAGGACGAAGCCCGCCAGCGTCGTCAACTTGAATTCGATCAGGGTAACGAAGAGCTGGATCGCGAGGATGAAGAAGGCGAGCAGCACCAGCGCCCAGGCGAACAGCAGGCAGGCGATCTGGATGAAGTTCTCGAAGAACGCGATCCAGCCCATCAGGTCGGAGATGGATTCGAGCAAGGGGCGCGCGGCGTCGAGCCCGGTCTGCGCGACCTTGCCGGGTCGCATCAGATCCTGCGCGGTGAAGCTGGTGCCGGAAGCCTTGAGGCCGAGGCCCGCGAACGAGTCGAAGACGATCTTGGCGAGGTTGTTCCAGTTGCCGATGAGATAGGCGAAGACGCCGACGAAGAGCGTCTTTTTCACCAGCCGGGCGATGATGTCGTCTTCCGCGCCCCAGCTCCAGAACAGGGCGGCAAGCGTCACATCGATGACGATCAGCGTTGTGGCGATGAACGCGACCTCGCCGCCGAGCAGTCCGAACCCGCTGTTGATGTAGGAGGTGAAGACCCCGAGGAAATTGTCGATGACACCTGCGCCGCCCATGGTTCACCGTCCTTCTGTTGTCGGGACGGCAGGCGCCGGGGGGCGGCCGAGGAAGCGATCGCGGCTCTCGGCCCAGATGCGCATGCAGTCGGTATCGCTCGCCGCTGCCTGGCCAAGCTGCTGGCACCGGCGCTGCCCTTCGCGGAGCGCATCGCGCTTGGGTTCGACAGCGTGGACGCGCTCCATTTCAGGGGCCGCGTCCTTCCGGGTCATCTCGATCGCCGTCGCCGTGATGGCGAACGATACGAAAACGATGGCGCCCAGCCGGGCCAGCATCTTGCCGTCCATGGCCGCGACCTCAGTTGCCGTTGCCGAACATCTGCGCGTTGCCGGGCTGATAGCCCGGGCCCGGCGTGAGGAAGCGGCGGCGCTGCTCCCGGCCCTGATCAGCCGCCGCCGCGCGCTCCGCGTCAGTCAGCGCCGTGGCCCGGCCGTTGGCGGAGATCAGCGCGATCAGGTCGGAGAGCTGCTGCGATTGCAGCGCGAGAAGCTGATTGCCGGCCTGTGTCGCCTGCAACGCACCCTGCGCGCCTTGACTCTGGCTGACGAGGTTCGACATCTGCGTGCGATTGCTGTCGATATTGCCGACGACACCGGCCTGAATGCGCATGGCGTCCTGCAAGCCGCCGACGGTGTTCTGCCAGCGCGAGCGAGCGTCGGTGATGAGCTTGGCGTCCGACGACGACAGTGAGGCGCTGCCATATTGCTGCTGGAACATCCGATCGACGTTCTGGACGTCGAAGGCGATGTTCTGCGCCTGGCCGAGGAGCTGCTGGGTGCGTTGGACGTTCTGTTGAATCTGCTGGAGCGCCGAGTACGGCAGGTTCGCCAGATTCTTGGCTTGGTTGATGAGGCTCTGCGCCTCGTTTTGAAGCGAGCGGATCTGGTTGTTGATCTGCTCGAGGGACCGCGCCGCCGTCAGGACGTTCTGGGCGTAGTTGGTAGGGTCATAGACGATACCGCCGAAGCCGAATTGCGCGTGCGCTGGCGCGGTCAGCACCGGCGATGCGGCGAGCGGTATCGCCAGGATGAAGGCCGCGAGCGACATCGCGCGCGGGCGTGAACGAAGCGTATTCATGGTCATTACTCCTTCTCGGACTGCTGGGGGGTGAGGTTCGTGAGGTCAGGGATGAGGTCTGCGGCCCACTCGGCGCCGCGCAGGCGCAGCCAGGCGGCGAGAAAGCCCTCGCGGCCATGCTCGGCGACGGTGCGCGCGATCTCGGACTGGTCGGTCTTGGAGGAGGTGGCGGCGAGCGCGAGACCGACTTCGGAGAGGCCCAGCTCGAACAGGCGATTGCCGCGTCGCGACTGGCAGTAATAGTCGCGCTTGGGCGTGGCCCGCGCGAGGATTTCGATCTGGCGGTCGTTGAGACCGAAGCGCCGATAGATCTCCGTGATCTGCGGCTCGATCGCGCGTTCGTTCGGCAGGAGCAGCCTTGTCGGGCAGCTCTCGATGATGGCCGGGGCGATGTTGCTGTTGTCGATGTCGGACAGCGACTGCGTGGCGAAGATGACGCTGGCGTTTTTCTTGCGCAGCGTCTTCAGCCATTCGCGCAATTGCCCGGAGAAGGCATCGTCATCGAGTGCGAGCCAGCCCTCGTCGATGATGAGCAGCGTCGGCGAGCCGTCGAGACGGTCGCCGATGCGATGGAAGAGATAGGCGAGGACGGCGGGTGCCGCGCCAGTCCCGACCAGTCCCTCGATCTCGAACGCCTGCACCGATGCCGAGCCGAGATGTTCGGCCTCGGCGTCGAGTAGCCGCCCATAGGGGCCGCCCACGCAATACGGTCGCAGAGCCTGCTTCAGGTCGTTCGATTGGAGCAACACCGTGAGGCCGGTGATCGTGCGTTCCTCGACCGGCGCCGACGCCAGCGAGGTCAGCGCCGACCAGAGGTGCTCCTTCACCTCGGGGGTGATTGCGATGCCCTCGCGGATCAGGATGGCGACGATCCAGTCGGCCGCCCAGGCGCGTTCGGGCGTGTCGTGAATGCGCGCGAGCGGTTGCAGCGAGACCGAGGAGTCCACGCCCTCGGTGAGATCGCCGCCGAGATCGTGCCAATCACCGCCCATGGCGAGCGCGGCGGTGCGGATCGAACCGCCGAAGTCGAAGGCGAAGACCTGGGCACCGGCATAGCGCCGGAACTGCAAGGCCATGATGGCGAGGAGCACCGATTTGCCGGCGCCGGTCGGGCCGACGACGAGCGTGTGACCGACATCGCCGACATGGAGAGAAAACCGGAACGGGGTCGAGCCTTCGGTCTTGCCGAACAGCAAGGGGGAGCTACCCAAATGCTCGTCCCGTTCCGGCCCCGCCCACACCGCCGAGAGCGGGATCATGTGGGCGAGATTCAGCGTCGAAATCGGGGGCTGGCGCACGTTGGCGTAAACATGCCCCGGCAATGAGCCCAGCCAGGCATCGACGGCATTGATCGTTTCAGTCATGGCCGTGAAGTCGCGGCCCTGGATGACTTTCTCGGCGAGGCGAAGCTTCTCGTCGGCAACTCGGGGATCGTTGTCCCATACCGCGATCGTCGCGGTGACATAGGATTGGCCGGCGTAGTCAGCGCCGAGTTCCTGGAGGGCGAGATCGGCGTCCGCCGCCTTGTTCGAGGCGTCGGTATCGACCAACGCGGACGCCTCGTTGGTCAGCACCTCTTTCAGGATCGCGGCGATGCTTTTGCGCTTCGCGAACCATTGGCGGCGGATTTTGGTCAGCAGCTTGGTCGCGTCGGTCTTGTCGAGCAGGATGGCGCGCGTCGACCAGCGATAGGGAAAGGCGAGCCGATTGAGATCGTCGAGGATGCCGGGCGTGGTCGCGGTCGGGAAACCGACAATGGTGAGAACGCGCAGATGCGCGGTTCCGAGACGCGGCTCCAGGCCGCCGGTGAGCGGTTCGTCGGCGAGCAGCGCGTCGAGATAGACCGGCGTTTCGGGCACACGGACGCGGTGCCGTTTGGTCGAGACGGTCGAATGGAGAAAGGTCAGCGTCTCGCTGCTATCGAGCCACTGGCATTCCGGCATGAAGCCGTCGAGCAGCGCCAGCACGCGATCGGTGCGGTCGACAAAGGTGTTCAGGATTTCCTTCGGATCGATGCCAGCGCGTTCGCGGCCCTCATAGAGCCAGGCTTCGGTGCGCGCGGCATCCTCGGCCGGCGGCAGATAGGTGATGGTGAGATAGTAGCCGGAGACGTAATGCGCGCCGGCCTCCTCGAAATCGGCTTTGCGCTCGGCATCGAGAAGCGCTGCGGCGGCGTCGGGAAACAGGTCCGCTGGATAGATCGACGCCTCGTGCCGCTGCGCCTCGACGAAGATGGCCCAACCCGATCCGAGACGACGGAATGCGTTGTTGAGCCGCCCGGCGACGGCGACCAGTTCGGCGGCGACCGCGGAGTCCAGATCAGGGCCGCGGAACCGCGCCGTGCGCTGAAAGCTGCCGTCCTTGTTGAGCACGACGCCCTCGGCGACGAGCGCGGCCCAGGGCAGATAGTCAGCGAGGCGGGTTGCGGTGCGGCGATATTCGGCAAGATTCATCATGGCGATGCGCTTCCTCAGACGGACAGATGAGCGGGGATGCGCAGGTGACGGCGACCGACCTCGACGAAGAGGGGATCGCGCTTTGCAGCCCATACGGCTGCGATATGGCCAATGGCCCAGATCAGCAGACCGACGAGCCAGAGGCGCAGGCCAAGGCCCACGGCTCCGGCCAGCGTGCCGTTCAGGATGGCGAGTGCGCGCGGTGCGCCGC
>NZ_JAGMXV010000024.1 GCF_018006725.1 Rhizorhabdus sp. | reverse complement strand
TGAAAATTACACCAATGCCGGGGGGAGTGGCCCTCGGGCTACGCCCTCACGCCACTCCCCCCGGCATGTAACACGATGGCCTGGTTTTACGCCGCCGAATGGCCGACTTTTGCTCCGCCGTTGACAACCGTTGCTGTTATCCATGGTCGCGATGACGGGCACGAGCCGGGTTTGTCCATCGAGCACCGGGGACACGAAGGTCACCCGTGCGGTGCCCTGACGGCCCGGCGTGGTGACCGTTACCGTCGCTCCGGGTCGGACGCGTCCGGCATCCGCGGGCGAGAGAGAAATCGATAGCGATACAGTCGAGAGATTGGCGACGCGGTACAGTTCCGCATCTGCGACGACCGTCTGGCCGAGCGTAGCGGATCGGGCGATGATCTGGCCGGCGATCGGCGATGGCAGGGCAAGACGATTAAGCGACCCGCCGCCACCGCCGGCAGCGGAAAGCTGCTGTTGAGCTTGCCGGAGCGCGATATTGGCCTCGATCGCGGCCGTTCGGGCGGCGATCAGATCCTGCTCGGGTGAGACTCGTTCGGCGAACAGCCTTTGCTCGCGGCGGAGCTGGCTCTGCGCCAAAGCTGAGCGCGCACGCGATGCTTCGACCTCGCCCTTGAGCTGTGCGGCCTCGCGGCTCTCGATGATGGCAAGCGTATCGCCGCGCCGCACCGTCTCGCCCAGATTGCGGGTAAGCGACACGATCCGGCCACCGATCGCGGCCGAGACGACCTGAATCCCCTGCGGATCGCCTTCGATCGTTGCGGGCAATTCGATCGTGCCGGCGCCGCCACCGACTGTGGGACGCACGAGCAGGATTCCGGCGGCCTGGATCTGCTGGGGCGTCAGTTTGACAGACCCATCGGCAACGGGCTCGGCAGACGGTTTGGGGGCAGCTGCTTCATTGGTGGGATCGGGCGCGCTTCCGCAGGCAGCGAGCGCTGCGACAAGCGAGAGAGGCAGGATTGCCCTGAAAGTCATCGAGGTCATGGGTTCAATCCTTCGTAAAATCGGGAGCGGCCGTCGTCAGACGGTCCCGCCGCGCCAGGGCGTCGTGGTAGGCGGCGAGCGCATCGATCGCGGCCGCGCGGGTTTCCGATAGCGTGCGCTCGGCATCGAGCAGGTCGAGCTGGCCGAACTTGCCCTCGCGATAGCCGATGCGCGCGATGCGCGCCGATTCTTGGGCTGCGGCCAGCGCCGGACCACTTGCGGTCCGCGCGGTCGTGGCGGCATTGGCGACTTCTGCCTCCGCGGCCGCGATCGCCTGGGCGGTCTCGAGCGCGATCATTCGGCGCTGGGCGTCGCTTTGATCACGATCGGCCCGGGCCTGGGCGATGGCCGCGCTTCCATTGTTGAAGACCGGAAACGGGATCGATACGCCGAACACGGCCGCGGTGTCATTGGTGGCGGCGAGCCGCCGCGCGCTCGCGCTAACCCTGATGTCCGGCACGCGTTGCGAGCGCGCGAGGCGGACCTGGGCGTCGGCAGTGGCGACGTCCGCCTGCGCTGCCGCCATGGCGAGCGTACTTCCGGGATCGATGGACTGGGTCGGTCCATAAGCCGGCGACACTTGATCGAACCAAGCCAGATCGAGGCTTCCGGCTATCGGCTGCCCGATGCGCCGGGCAAGGTTACCGCGCGCGACCCCGAGGGTGCGCGTTGCGCGCTCCACCGCCGCCTCGGCATTGATCCTGACGACATCGGCGCGCTGTTCCTCCATCGGGGAAGCCCGTCCGGCCCGCACGCGAACGCGGGCCGCTCGGAGTGCCTCGCCGGCAAGGGCAGCCTGCTCGCGGGCGGTCAACAACCGGCGCTCGGCCGCAACCGCCTCCATATAGGCCTGGGTGACGACAAGCCGCAGATCGGCCGCGGGCATCGGCGACCGCGATCCGGGCAGAGCGCTTGCCGCCAAGTTCGATGGGCAGTTCGAGTCCGGCGGTCGTCTCGGCGCTGCGGGCGCCGCGATACTGGCCGCTCCCCGCGATATTCTCGGTCTGGGTGACGATCGATGGATTGGGCCGCAGGCCGGCGACCGTGCGCGCCGCCGTGGCCGAGCGCAGGCCTGCCGAGGCTGCCTCGAGCATTGGGGACGACGCCCCAGCAAGCTCCAGGGCCTGACTCAGAGTAAAAGGTGGACCGGCGAGCGCCGGATCGGTCGATTGTGCCTGCGCGATCGACGCGCAGCTAGACACGGCCAGCAAGGCCGCGAGGATACGGTGCATGAAATAAGACTCCCGTCAAACCAAGACAGCGGCGGGACGCGCGCACGCGCCCGAACCAGCGGACCTTCAGGCTTGGGGGGGTCTCAGCGCAGGGTCAGCAGCACTCGCGGCCAAGGCAAGCGCATCACTCGGATGGGCCGGCGAGCCTCGATCATCGCGTTGGACAGGGTCGGGCTTTGCCGTCGCGGTCGCGACGTGATGCCCATGGCAGCCGCCATGATGATGCGGATAGCCCTTGTCGCTGTCCGACGGCACCTGATCGCCGTCACCATCCGCATGGCCGCTTTCGGCGGCGGTCACCGCATCGATGCAGGCGATCGGCTCCATGGCATGCGCGATCGAACCCGTCCCCAAGGACAGGAACACGGCCAGGCAGGCAAAAAGGACGATCAAACGACGCATCTGGCCCCCTGTAGCAACTACAGGCCCGTTCGGGCCAGTGAATGTTGCGGCCGATCGTCTTGTCGCTGACTTGGGACAAGTTCCCGCCGCGCCTGCACGATGATTTGGAGCCCGCCCCAGATGGCGAGGCCTGCCATGATCAGGGCGACCACGAGATCCGGCCAGGCAGTGCCCGTCCCTATGACGCCAAGCGCAGCAAGGAGAACGGCGAGGTTGCCGAGCGCGTCGTTGCGCGAGCAGATCCAGACCGACCGCATGTTCGCGTCGCCTGTTCGAAACCGATAGAGCATCAGGGCGACGGCGCCGTTAGCGACCAGCGCGATGACCCCGACGAACCCCATCGTCTCCGCATGCGGTACTTGCCCCGCGAACGCGGCGGCGACTGTGGTTGCCAGGACATAGAGGCCAAAGGCGAGGATCGTCGCACCCTTGAGCAACGCCGCCCGCGAACGCCAGCGCAGCGCCAGGCCGGCTACCCCTAGACTGATCGCATAATTGGCCGCATCGCCAAGGAAATCGAGCGCATCGGCCTGTAGCGCGCGCGAACCCGCCGCTAGACCGGCCACGATCTCGCCCGCGAACATGACGGCGTTGATCGCAAGCGCGATCCAAAGGACGCGGCGCCACCGGCGATCGTCGATGCGCTTCGTCTCTGCGCAGCATGATCCGCAACCTGCCAAGTCGTCTCGCCTTTCCTGAGTCGGCCGCCTATATGCACCCTGTAGCAACTACAGGGTCAAGCGATGAAAATCAGCGAGATGGCAGCGGCGACCGCAACCAACATCGAAACGGTCCGCTATTATGTGAAGATCGGGCTGTTGCCGGCGCCTGCGCGCACGGGCGCCAATTATTGCAGCTACGGCAGCGAACATCTGGCGCGCCTCTCCTTCATTCGTCGCGCGCGCGACCTTGGCTTCACGCTCGATCAGGTCCGCGAACTGCTCGGTCTGTCCGATCACCGCGAACAATCCTGCGCGGCGGTCGATGCGATTGCCAATACACATCTCGCCGAGATCGACCGCAAGATCGCAGACCTTCAGGCGATGCGGGGCGAACTCAGCCGTATGATTGGCGACTGCCGCCAGGGAACGGTTGCTGATTGCCTGATCATCGAGACGCTGGCGCCGGCAAGGCTGACGCAGTGACGACCGCGATCGTCTATATCCTCGCCGCTATTGCCGAGATTGCCGGTTGCTTCAGCTTCTGGGCGTGGCTGCGGCTAGACAAGTCACCAGTCTGGATTGCACCTGGCATGGTCTCGCTGGCCGCCTTCGCCTGGCTGCTGACGCGGGTCGACAGCGAGGCCGCGGGCCGCGCCTATGCCGCTTATGGTGCGGTCTATATCTGCGCGTCGCTGGGCTGGCTGTGGGCCGTCGAAGGCACGCGCCCCGACCGTTGGGATACCTTGGGAGCGGCCGTCTGCCTGGTTGGCGCCGGGATCATATTGCTGGGGCCGCGCAGCGTCGCCGTGTGAGCGCCCGCTCAATGCTAATGGCTGTGCCGGTGGTGCAGGTCGGGATAATGAGCGTGCCTGTGGACCATCGGCGCGTGCCGATGCGGATGGCTGTGCGGTTCGTCGGGCGCGATGCCCGGCGGATGGTCATGCTGATGGTGGCTGTCATGAACATGGCGATGGTCATGCTCGAGCGCCTCATGCGCGTGCTCATGGCCGTGGGATTCGGTCAGATGCAGCCAGAGCCCGATCGCCATCAGGATTCCGGCAATCATGAGAGGCAAGGTGATCGGCTCGCCGAACATAGCCACCGCCAGGAGCGCGCCGATAAAGGGCGCTGTCGAGAAATAAGCTCCCGATCGGGCCGTGCCGAGATGCCGCAGCGCGAGGACGAACATCACCAGACTGACGCCATAGCCGAGAAAGCCGATCAGCGCCGCGCCGGCGATGGTCGGAAGGAACGGCATCGAAGCCCCGAGCATCAAGGCGAGGATGAGATTGACGACCCCGGCAGAGAGCCCTTTCAGCATCGCGATCTGGACCGGGTCGGCACTGCTAAGCTTGCGGGTAAGGTTGTTGTCGATACCCCAGGCAAGGCAGGCACCGGCGATCGCAAGCATACCAAGGCCACCGCCGCTCGGACCACCCCGCCAAGACAACAACAGGGCACCGCCCAGGATTGCCGCCGCACCGACCAGCAGGCGGCGATCGACATTCTCGCGGAACACCAGCCAGGCGATGGCGAGGGTTGCCAGACCTTCCAGGTTGAGCAGCAGCGAAGCCGTGGACGCGGGCGTCGTCGCTAGTCCTACCATCAGCAGGACCGGCGCGATCACGCCCCCGCACAGGATAACAAACGCCAGCCAGGGCACGTCCGCACGGACGAGCGCGGCTTCTGTTTGGCCACGCTCGATCATTTTTTGAAAGGCGTTAACAAACGCGAGGCCGATCCCTGAACCAAGATAAAGCAGGCTCGCAAGCAGCCAAGGGCTAACCCCGTTGCCAAGCACCAGTTTGGCAAATGGCGTGCTCGCGCCGAACAAGATCGCCGAAAGGATCGCCAGCATCGCGCCGTAGCTTAGTGTCACCCGATATGAATTCATGTTGAGTAACGATCTATTTCGTGGAGGCCCATTCTACAGGATGTTTCGTCCGAGATCACCGTACATCGATGGTAGCTAGACGGCGAATGTCGTTACCCATCAAAATCAAGCTAAGATCGCGACGGGCTCGGTAATCGACGCTGAGGTTGACGCGCGCGCTAAAACACCGCGTCGCAGGAGGAATTTTACCAAATTCGCCAAGTTCGAGGCCAACGAGACCAGATCCGTTCCCAAGGCGAACAAAGCTCCGACCATCAAATTATGGGCGAGCCAAAAGGGTGCGCCTACGAGGAAAAGGCCTTTCATCCGCGTCGTTGAGGTCTGAAGCCGCGCGAGACTACCCAACGAGCTGCCGGCAAACGCCAAAGCCGACGGGATGCCGTGCCACGTCACGACCGAGAGGAACGCCAACAGAATGAGGGTCGCTCCATAAAGTCTCGTAACCACATAGCGATCGCGCACTGACGCGGAGATGACGAGCTGCGAGCATGAAATGAGGCACGCTATCGCAGCGGTGGGCGAGCCCAGCATCAGGAAATAGAGCGCGAATGCGGCAGCACCCGCGCTCTGGATCTTGACCACCGTTCGGTAGTCACCGAAAAATGGCCAGCTGACGACGCACAAAAGAGCCACGCAGCCGAAGGCAGTGGCAATCATGACTGCCACCGCGCGGTTCTTCTAATCTTGATCTGCGTTTCGCGCTCAGCTCTCTCTTTTTTCATAGCTGAAGCGTGAAGGAACGAGGTTAATTACGCGTTAATGGCCCTCATCAAATCGGCCATTCAAGGCTTCTTTTGGATCGCCGTGACCTCACCGGCACTGCCAACAAGCGTGAGATCAAAATCGACTTTGTCGCCGACCGCCACAGCATCGGTGATCTTCGGCGCTGCCTTGAACGCCATCGTCATCGCCGGCCATTTTGCTTCCGGAATTGCACCATGATTGAGGGTGATCATTCCGGCGGACTTGTCGATCGCGGTTACCTTACCATGCCCCTTGGCCTTTATCGGCGCGGCTGCCGAAGGCTCCATCGCCATATTGCCCATGTCGCCACTCATGGTAGCGCTGGGTGCTGCCTGGTTGGCCTCGGCCGCGACCGGCGCCTCCGCCTTTTTGCCACATGCGGCAGTCAAGGCGGCGAGGCCAAGGGCGATCGTTAATCGTACATGCTTCATGGTCTTCTCCTTCATGATAAAACGGGTTCGTGCTCGGGCTTGGTTTTCGGCCGCCGAAGCAGGAGATAGGCGGCAGGCAGGACGAACATCGACAAAAGCGGCGCGGTCAGCATGCCGCCAATCATCGGCGCGGCGATCCTGCTCATGACTTCGGATCCGGCCCCTGATCCGAACAGGATCGGCAGCAGGCCGGCGAGGATGACGGCTACCGTCATCGCCTTGGGCCGGACCCGCAAAAGCGCCCCTTCGCGCACGGCAGTTTCCACCTGATCGGCGTCGGGAGCCCCGCCCCGCTCCTCAAGTGCATTCTTAAGGTAGATCAGCATCACCACGCCGAATTCGGCGGAGACGCCCGCCAGGGCGATGAACCCGACGCCGGTCGCGACCGACTGGTTGAAACCCAGAAGATAGAGAATCCAGAAGCCGCCGGTCAGTGCGAAGGGCAAAGTGCCCATGATCAGCGCGGCTTCATCGAACCGTCGGAAAATCAGGTAGAGCAGGACGAAGATGATCAGCAGCGTTGCCGGCACGACCAATTTTAGCTTGTCGACTGCCCTCTGGAGGTATTCGAATTGGCCCGAGTAGGCGATGCTAACGCTTGGCGAGAGTTTCACCTGTTTTGACACGGCGCGTTGCAGGTCGCCGACCACCGAGGCGAGGTCGCGCCCGCGCACGTCTACATAGACCCAGGTAGAAGGCCGGGCATTCTCGGTCTTTAGCATCGGCGGCCCCTCTGCGATCGAGACATCGGCTACGGTGCCGAGCGTGATCTGCTGGCCGGACGGCGTGAGCACGGGCAGCGTGCGCAAGCCTTCTAGGCTGTCGCGCAGCTCGCGCGGATAGCGCACGCTGATCGGATAGCGGGCCAGCCCCTCGACGGTTTCACCGATCGTCTCGCCCCCGACAGCGCCCGAGACGATCGCCTGCACGTCGGCGATGTTGAGCCCGAACCGGGCGGCGGCGGCACGGTCGATGTCGACATCGACATAACGTCCGCCAGTCAGCCGCTCGGCCAGCGCCGAACTGACCCCAGGCACGGTTTTCGCAACCGTCTCGACATCGTGCGCGATGCGGTCGAGCTCAGCGAGGTCAGCACCCGACACCTTGACCCCGATCGGGCTCTTGATGCCGGTCGCCAGCATGTCGATCCGGTTGCGAATGGGCGGCACCCACACATTGGCGAGGCCGGGCAGTTTTACCGTTCGATCAAGCTCCTCGACCAGCTTGTCCGGAGTCATGCCCGGTCGCCATTGGTCGCGAGGTTTGAACTGGATCGTCGTCTCGAACATCTCAAGCGGCGCAGGATCGGTGGCAGTCTCGGCGCGGCCGGCCTTGCCGAACACGCTCTCGACCTCGGGCACGGTCTTGATCAGGCGGTCGGTCTGCTGGAGCAGGTCCGACGCCTTCGCCGCCGAGAGACCCGGCAGCGCCGAGGGCATGTAGAGCAGATCACCCTCCTCCATCTTCGGCATGAACTCGCCGCCAAGCTGGGTGAGCGGCCAGGCGGTTGTTGCAAAAGCGAGCGCCGCGATCAGCAGTACGGTCCTTGGCCGCCGCATCGTCCAGTCGAGCGCGGGCCGATAGATGTTCGTCAGCCAGCGATTGACCGGGTTGGACTGCTCGGGCGGAATCTTGCCCCGGATCAGCAAACCCATGAGCACCGGCACCAGGGTCACCGACAGGATCGCCGCCGACGCCATCGCATAGGTCTTGGTGAAAGCGAGCGGTGCGAACAGCCGCCCTTCCTGTCCTTCCAGCGTGAACACCGGAATGAACGACAGGGTGATGATCAGAAGGCTGAAGAACAGCGCTGGCCCAACTTCGGCTGCCGCTTCGGTGATGACGGTCCATCGGGTATCCCCCTCGAGATGTTCGTCCGGGTGATCCTCCTCCCATCGCTCGATTTTCTTATGGGCATTCTCGATCATGACGACCGCGGCATCGACCATCGCGCCGATGGCGATCGCGATGCCGCCCAACGACATGATGTTGGCATTGACCCCCTGGAAACGCATGACGACGAAGGCTGCCAGCACACCAAGCGGAAGCGTGAGGATTGCAACGAGCGCCGAACGGACATGCCAAAGGAAGAGCCCGCAGACGATCGCAACGACTATGAATTCCTCGACCAGCTTGTGGGTCAGATTCTCAACGGCGCGGTCGATGAGCTGCGAGCGATCATAGACCGTAACCACATCGACGCCGGGTGGCAGGCCCTTCTTGAGCTCTGCGAGCTTGTCCTTGACCGCCGCGATTGTCTCGCGCGCATTCTTGCCCGAGCGCAGGATCACAACGCCGCCCGCGACCTCGCCCTCACCGTTCAGTTCGGCAATCCCGCGCCGCATCTCGGGGCCGGCCTGGATCGTGGCAACGTCGCCCAGTCGCACCGGCACACCGCCGGCTGCGGTCCTTAAGGGAATGGCGCGGAAATCGTCGAGCGTCTTCAGATAGCCGGAGACACGGACCATATATTCGGCCTCGGCCATCTCCAGTACCGAGCCGCCGCTCTCCTGATTGGCCTTCTGAATGGCATCGACCGTCTGGGCGTGGGTCACGCCGTAGGCGGCGAGCTTCACCGGATCGAGCAGCACCTGATATTGCTTCACCATGCCGCCAATGCTGGCGACCTCTGCGACCCCCGTTACCGTTTTCAGCTCGTAGCGCAGGAACCAGTCCTGAAGCCCGCGAAGCTGCGAGAGATCGTGGCGGCCAGTGCGATCGACCAGCGCATATTCATAGACCCAGCCCACCCCGGTCGCATCCGGCCCCAGCGCGCTGCGGGCGCTGGCCGGCAGCCGGCCTTGTACCTGGTTGAGATATTCGAGC
This sequence comes from Rhizorhabdus sp., assembly GCF_018006725.1. Classification (GTDB taxonomy): domain Bacteria; phylum Pseudomonadota; class Alphaproteobacteria; order Sphingomonadales; family Sphingomonadaceae; genus Rhizorhabdus. Next base: position 24,982 of record NZ_JAGMXV010000024.1, on the reverse strand, counting down.
ACGCGGCTGCGCGCCCAATAGAGATCGGTGCCGTCCTCGAAGATCACATAGACAAAGCTGTCGCCGAAGAAGGAATAGCCGCGGACGGTCTTTGCGCCGGGCACAGAGAGCATTGTGGTGGTGAGCGGATAAGTGACTTGGTTCTCGACGATCTGCGGCGCCTGCCCGGGATAGGAGGTGCGGATGATCACCTGCGTGTCCGAGAGATCGGGCAACGCATCGATCGCGGTCGATCGCACCGCCCAGACGCCCACGCCGATCAGCGTCAGCACCCCGATCATGACGAAGAAGCGGTTTCTGACTGACCAGCGGATGAGATGGGCGATCACTGGCCCATTACCTTCGCCATGCGTCGCACGGTTGGTCCACTCGGTGGTTGATCGAACCCGAACCGGACCCGGTCGCCCGTCTTTAAGCCGCGCGCGACTTTCGGGTCTGTGAGCTGAAACGTCATCGTCATCGCTGGCCAGCCAATGGCTGGCACGGCTTGATGGCTCAGCGTCACCGACTGGGCGGTGATCTTTTCGATCGTACCGACGGTCTCATAGACTGCGCCGGTCGGCATAGGTTTGGCAGGACTCTTTGGCATGTCAGCACCGATCGGCCGTGCTTCCACGCCCGAGAGGCTTGCTTCGGAATCGATCAGGAACTGACCCGAAGCGACGATCTTTTCGCCTTCGCTCAGGCCCGCCAGAATCTCCGTATCATCGCCAGCTTCCCTCCCAGTTTGCACCTCGGCAGGGCGGTAGCGCCCCTTGTCGAGCGCGAGCATGACCAACGTGCGCTTGCCAGTGCGGATCAGGGCTTCGGACGGCACCAGCAACGCCGGCTGCGCGCTCCCGCCAAACGAGACGGTCGCAAACATGCCGGGACGCAGTCGCCCGCCGCGATTGGGCAGCTCGATCCGAACGGTGAGTGTGCGGCTGTCGGCCTGTGTCTCGGGGAGGATCGCCGAAACGCGCCCGGAGATGGTTTCGCCGGGGAAGGCTGCAAGCGCGGCTCGCACCGCTTGTCCAGGCTTCAAGGGACCGGCGACCGCTTCCGGCACGGCGGCATTCAACCAGACCGTGCCGAGCCCGTTGACCTCGGCAAGCGTCTGGCCTGCCATCAAGGTCATGCCGCCCCGCACGTTCAACGTCTTGATCACGCCGCCCGTGGGCGTGGAGATGGTGATCACATTATGCGGTCGTCCGGTTTGCTCGACCGATGCGATCGTGCCGGAGGGCATGCCGAGCAGCATGAGCCGTTGACGCGCGGCCTGGATCAGAGCGGCGTTGCCGGTGCGGCGGACCGCCAGAAACTCGGTCTGTGCGCCGCCCCATTCCGGCACCAGAACATCGGCAAGCGGCGCGCCTGCACCGATCACATCACCAGGTGCGCGGCCATAGACACGGGAAACGAAGCCGCCTGCACGCGCCTGAACGATCGCAACGTCGCGCTGGTTGAAGTCGATCGTGCCGGTGGCGGTGAGACTGCTCGCCAATTCGCCGCGCCGCACAGCCACCGTTCGCATCCCGAGCGCCTGGGAGGCGGACGGGTCGATCGATATTCCCGGCTGTGCCGCGCTTGCCCCCACCTCATCCGCATAGCGCGGGATTGTTTGCATTCCCATCGACGACAGGCCTGGACCGTCATGATGCTCAGCGGGGATCATCGGGTCATACCAATAGAGGATCTTGCGTGCCGGCGGTTTGGCGGCCGTAGCGTCGGGTGATCCTCCTCTCCATTCAGAGATGGTGAAACCGACCCCGCCAGCGGCGACCGCGAGCAGCGCCGCGGCACCGAAAAGGCCGCCCCGAGGGATTGTGAAATGGCTCATTGCGATTCGCTCCGATACGTAAGGTTCAGTCGAACACCGTCAGCAGCGACAAGGGCTTCACGGTCGAGAGTGTTGAGGGTGACGTCGGCAAGGGCCGCATAGGCATCCGCGATATCGACAAGATTGGCGCGACCTGCCCCGTAGCTTGCCGTCTCCAACGTCACCCGCTGCTCGGCGAGTGGCAGCAATGTGTCCCGCGCGCGCAGCCACTGTTCATGATGCATGATATGGTCCGCAAGATCGGTTTCGAGATCAGCGGCCAGCGCCCGCAGGGCCGCGTCGCGTTCGGCCAGGATGCGTCCGGCATTCTCCTGGGCCGCCGCAATGCCCGCATTCTGTCGACTGCGGGTAAAGAAGGGCAGACTGACCGTCACACCGGCTGACACATAATCTCCAAAACGAGGGTCGCGGCGTTGATAGGCAAGGTTCACCCCGAAGTCGGAACGGCGGTTGGCATCGGCCATACGCACATCGGCCATTGCCTGACCGGACTGGGCGTCGATCATTGCCATGGTGGGAAGGCGATCCAGGCCAGCGCGCAATTCGGCCCCATCGACAGGGAAGTCGGGAATAGATCCGGCAATTTCAGGCGCCGGGTCACCCGTCCATCGCGTCAGAGCAGCCCGTGCCCGCGCTATGTTTGAGACCAGTTCGCTGCGACGATCTTCTAATGAGGCGATAGCCTGTCGGCCGGCAAGAGTCTGCGCAGGCCGGGCATTGCCCGACGCGACGGCACTGGGCGTTGTCCGCACCACGCGCTCCAGACGGGCTAGAAGATCATCAAGCGCGGTCAGCCGGCGCTCGGCATAGGCAAGGTTGATCCAGGCAAGCGCAGTGCCGACCTCAACCGAACGCGCCTCAAATGCGGTGTCGGCATCTGCAGCCTTGATATCGCTGTCAGCGCGGGCGCGTTGCGCACGGCGCTTGGCGAGGTTGGGAATATCCTGGGACACGCCCACCCGCGCCATCGTGAAATTGTCCTGCCCGGGAGCAAACGCCAATGGCCCCGAGATCGGGAAACTGTCGAGCCCAACGGCCAGAGTCGGATCAGGTAGCGATCCGGCGCCGCCACGAGCGGAACGAGCGGCCTCGGCGGCGAGCGCCTTGGCCTTGATCGACGGCGCTTCCTGCCGCGCGCGCTGGAGCGCAGCGTCGAAAGTGAGGGGACCAGCGAATGCAACGCCGGGGATCGCCGCGAGCAGCGGCAGACAAACAAACAATCGCATGGAAAACTCCTGATCGGAGGATCAGGCCGGCGTCGCGCACTCTGGCAGGCATGTCAGTGGCGGCGGGATGGGGGCAATCCCGCCGCCACTGCTGGCCTGGCCGTCTATGCGACCTTACACGGCCAGAGGCTGTGCCTAGCCGGCCGAGGGAGCCGACGAAGGCGATGCCATGCTATGCATCTCCTTCATGCAGTCCGCCGCGCTCATCTTCATCATGTCGCAGTTGCAGTTCGCCATCTGCGGAGCATCGGGCACCCAGACGCGACGGGGGCTCATAGATGGCGCACGCGGGCCATAGTTTGGCGATTGACGCCATTCATAATGGCCAGACTGCGAGTTTGTGTTGGGTTCGCCGGCGAAAGCGGCAACGGGAGCGGCAAGCGCAATGCCCAGCAGGGCATAGAAAACACGGTTCTTCATGACTGTAATCCTTGGGCAAAATATCGTGGTAGCCGCGGGTCAGACAGGATTTTCAGATGCGCGATAGACGCAAGAATCCTGTCAGCCTGGCAGCCGGTGTCGATCAGCCAAGGAGAGTCGGTGGTTCCGGTTCGGGAGTGAGGTCACTGCCGTGCAGGACAGTGATGGTTGCCCAGAAGGGCAGAGCTGGACTGGCTTCGCGTGCTTCCAGCATAGGCGCGTCATTACGAACGGCCAGCGGAACGACGCAGCCCATGGCCGCGATGCATTCCAGGGTCATGCCCTTGCAAGGCTTCTGAGCAGGTTGTTGCTGCTGTGCCATTATCTTCATGCAGTCTTCCGACATCCCAGCCACGGCCTGCACAGACGTGGCCATTGGGGCGGACATCGCAGGCGGAGCGGACGCAAAGGCCGCCGCTTGGCCAATCAAGCCAACCATGGCTCCCAGAAGGAGAAGAAGTTGCAAAACGCGTTTCACAGCCGTTATTTATTACGCCTCGTAGCATCAAAGATCAACGAGATGGTCACCCGCCGTGTCGGGCAAATACCGTCTGACCCGCCGATCCGAAGGCGATGACAGAGTAGGGTTGTGGTTTTTGGCCGGGGACTTCCATCCCCGGAGAACCCAGCGGCATGCCCGCTACGGCCAATCCCTTTACGCCCTTCGGGCGCTTCGCGATCGCGCGCTTCATGTCGGCAATGGGAACGTGGCCCTCGAAAACCATGCCATCGACAATTGCAGTATGGCATGATGCCAGCGCAGCGGGCACGCCTTGAGCGCGTTGAAAGCGGCCGCGTTGCTGGTCGTCGACGATATTGACGCTTTGTCCAAATTGTCTGCGCACCTGGGCCGCCCACTGTTCGCAGCAACCGCAACCAGGGTCACGATGCATGATGATCGGGGCAGCTTCGGCGCTGGCGACGGAGAAGGCTGCTATGAACGCAGCGAGGGCAAATTTGAGTGTCATACGATCCCTTATTGGTTCCCCCGCCCCTGGGCGGGGGAGGAAAGGTCTATTGGGCGCGCTTGTTGTGGGCTCTCAGCCAGCCTTGAAGCTCGCCCACTTCTCGCGTTTGCTCGGTGATTGACTTGTTCGCCATCATTCGGACCTGCGCGTCCTTGGTGTCGCGCAAAACGATGCGTGACATCGCAATCGCACCGCGATGATGCTCGATCATCTTGCGCACCCAGGTCTCCGTTGCATCGCTGCCCGTGGCGGACATCATCTTCTGATGCATCTCCATTTCTGCAGGCGGGTAAGGATTGGCTGGCGTGGGGTTCATGGTCTGGCGCATGTCCATCTTGCTATGGTCCATGCCCTGCATTTGGGCGATCGCCGGCGCGGCCACCAATCCAGCGATGATGATGGGGACTATTTTCTTCACAATTCTCTCCTCAGCGCCCCGCATTGATAATACGCATGGGCGCGCCATTTCCCTCGTGAGGCGGCACAAAATTTACGGGAACGGGAGCGCGAAGCCTACTTGCGGGCTAGAATAGCCTTCATTTCATCGATTTCGCGGCGCTGAGATTCCTCGATGCCGCTGCACAGACGAACGATTTCCGGATCCTTCAAGGAGGCCTCGCGGCACATCAGGATCGCGCCCGAATGATGCGGGATCATCGATCGGAGGAATGCTGTATCGCCGATCGTTGTTTGCGTGCGGATGAGGGCAAATGATCCGGCGAATATCGCAACTGACCCTAATATAAGGGCCGCGTTTGCCTTTTTCGACGGGAACATATGGCCCATCGCGAGGACCATCAGCACCACCATGGGCGCCACCATCATTAGCGTCATGTAGAGCATATTCAGGTTGTTGTAGAAGCTCCCCAAGCTGTCGATCATGACGAACATCACCAGATACATGATGACGCCGCCAACCAAGGTCTGCAGGGCGAGGCTCGCATAGGCATTTTTCATCATTGGTCGTCTCCTTTGGCCCCCGCCCCGATCCTGCTTGACTATTCAACCCGTGCGGCGTCGCTTTCGCGGCCACCGAAGATACAAAAGTGCCGAACCCGCGATCGCCAATGCGAGACCACCTGCGGCAAACGCCATCAACCACGGCGTGTTGAAATTTTCGTGGTTTTTCCAATCCATGATGTGGAGCGCCCAGAAGAAATCGTACAGGCGCCACGTTCCATTTCTCACAGCGACGATCCGACCACTATTCTGGGCAACATAGACGCGGGTCGCTTCGCGGTCAGGGAAGTCCACCCGCCAGGCCGGCAGGACGCCCTTGAATTCTGGGGTCGACGCCACAACCCGGCGCACGCTCGGCGGCTCCGACGTACCACGGTAGGCCTGTATCGCCACCGCGCGAGCCATCGCAGCGTTCACGGGACCAAGTCGACGACCTGTTTCTGCATCGTGGAGTGAGATCGTCCCATCGATAGACTCGACCTCCGCAATCTCGCGGCCGAGCAGCGCGCGATATCGGACTTCACGCACGGGTCTGGTCGCCGCGCGCAACACTAGGTCCAACGGCGCGCGCGATCTCGACTGTTCCAATATCGCCGGCGACGATCGCTCGACGAGATGTTCACCGCGGACTCGCTCGATCGGCAACAGGCTCATGACAAGACCGCTCGCAAACCAAAGCAGCAGCTGGACGCCGATAACCAGGGCTAACCAGCGATGAACGCGGCTAGCCCCGATGTGGAAGCGGAGTTTGGCGCTTCTCAGAACCAGGTCCGAACACCGATTACAAAGCTGGCCGCCTTCACGTCCCCTCCGTCTGAGCGTGCATAGTCCGCCGTCCGCCCGAACTTTCGGTCGTAAGAAACGCCGATGTAGGGGGCAAATTCGCGGCGCAGTTCGTAACGCAAACGCAGTCCCAATTCGGCGTTCGTGATGCCCGCTCCAATCCGCGTCTCCGGGACATTTTGTGCTGAAAGGTTCACTTCCAGGCGCGGCTGGAGAATGAGGCGTTGCGTGATACGCTGATCATAATAGCCCTCGATCCGCCCCAACACCTCGCCTTTGTTCGACAGAAACAGGGCAGCCTCGGTCTCAAACCAGTAAGGCGCCACCCCCTCAATACCGATCGTCGCATAAGTACGGGATGGGTTGGGTTTGAAATCGTAACGGACACCCGCCTGGAGGTTCCAATAAGGGTCGAGTGCACGACTGTAGAGCGCCTGAACTTCTGCGGTCTCCATGTAGGTGCCGCTTCTGCCAGCAAGAACGCCCTCACCCTCTGTCTTGACCACCAGCCGATCGAGATCCTTGCCGAACCACGCCTCCCCGTCCCACCGATAGCCGTCGCGGCCGTTACGGACCTGATATTCCGCCAGATTGAACAGGATCATCGAGCTGGATGAGCCGCCATGTTCCTTATGCAGCATGGTACGCGAAGCCGCCATCTCGCCGTTTTTGTAGACGCGGTCGGCATAGTTGTCGGTAGGAGGTTGGGGTGCAGGGGCGTTGCCGGGCATGAGACTGGTGCCACCAGCGCCATGGGCTGCCATCGGCCCATCCATCGCCATGCCGGGCATCGACGACATATCGTGCTGCATCGGCTGACCGCCGGGTGCCGCCTGCATGTCCATGCCGGGCATGTCGTGTTTCATCGTACCGCCCGCCCCATCGGGCATGGTCATGCCAGGCATGCCGGACATGTCGTGGCCGGCATGCGGGTCAGCCGTTGGAGGCGTCTTGTCACCGGGCATCTCCATGCCGGACATAGCCCCCATGCCCGACATGTCGTGCGGCGCCGACTTGGGTTTTGCTGCCGGTGCCCGGCGCTTCGGGGTGGCAGGCTTGCCCTTAGCCGTGGGCGCAGCGGCGCGCCTGGGCTGGCTTGCTGGCTTGGCCACCGGCTTTTTCTTCGCCGCTGGCTGAGCAGCAGGCATGTTCATGCCCGGCATATTCTGCATCGACTGCGCGCTGACTGGGGTCGCCAAGGCGAGCGGGGCCGCGCCGATCAGAAGGAGAAGCGACTTCATGCGGCATCTCCCCGGGGACGGACAGAGACGACGCGCATCATCCCGGCATGCATGTGATAGAGCATATGGCAGTGAAACGCCCAGTCGCCGACTGCGTCTGCGGTGACGTCGAAACTTACCTTGCCTCCTGGTGCGACATTGACGGTGTGTTTGCGCGGCGAATACTCGCCATGCCCGGTCACCAGCTCGAAGAAATGCCCATGAAGATGGATCGGGTGCGACATCATCGTGTCATTGACGAGCGTGACGCGGACCCTTTCGTTTTCGATAAAGGGAATGGGCTCGCGCTTGTCACTGAGCTTCACCCCATCGAACGACCACATATAGCGTTCCATATTCCCGGTCAGGTGGATTTCCATCGCGCGGTCTGGCGCGCGAACATCGGGGTTGCGCTCCACCGCCATGAGATCGCGATAGACAAGAACCCGGTGGCCAACGTCTTCGAGACCCTGTCCCGGTTCTCCCGTGCGATCCATCGGCATGGGCGAGATCGTCTGGACACCCGGTCCCATCTTAACCTGCGGCGCTTTGCTGGCGTCGCGCATGTTCATGCCGCCCATTCCGCCCATCGCCATGCCGCCCATTGTATCACCGGACCCGCTGCCCATTCCGGGCATGTTAGCCATGGAACTATCCGCCGGTTTTTGCATGCTTGGCATCGACGCGCCGGCCCCCATATCCATGCCTGCCATCCCGCCCGCGGCAGCTCCGCCGGCAGACATGTCATGCCCCATTGCTGCGTGGTCCATGCCGGACATGCCGCTCATATCCATGTCCCCCATGCCCATGTCCTTCATATCGGCAAGGGGCCGCTTGCGGAGCGGCGGAACTTCGGCCGTCATGCCTTCACGCGGAGCCAGTGTGGCGCGTGCCATGCCCGAACGATCAACGGATTCACCGACCAGCGTGTAGGCGCGATCATCGGTCGGAGTAACGATGACATCATAGGTCTCGGCAACCGCGATCTGAAACTCGTCGACCTCGACCGGCCTGACATTGAGCCCGTCGGCCTGAACAACCGTAAGTTTGAGACCGGGAATCCGGACATTGAACGTCGTCATCGCGGAGGCATTGATGAAACGCAGGCGAACGCGCTCACCTGGCTTGAAAAGCGCGGTCCAGTTGTCCCGTGGGCCATGCCCATTCACGAGATAGGTATAGGTCGAGCCCGTGACATCGGACACGTCGGTCGGATCCATCCGCATATTGCCCCAGTCAAGTCGGTCCTTGAGGGGTTGGTCTTCCTTGGCCAGCAAACCGGCCAGCGTTTGCCGCTGATAATTGAAATAGCCACCGCCGACCTGCTTGAGCTTCCGGAAAATTGCGTGCGGATGCATCTGGCTATGGTCGGAGAGCACGATGACATGCTCTCGATCCGACTGAATCGGATCCTCGCCTTCCGGGTCGATGACAATCGGTCCGTAATGACCCAACTGCTCCTGCAGCCCCGAATGGCTATGATACCAATAGGTGCCAGCCTGGACGATGGGGAACTCGTAGACAAAAGTCGACTTGGGCTTGATGCCGGGGAAGCTAATGCCGGGCACGCCGTCGAACTGGAATGGCAAAAGCAGACCGTGCCAGTGGATCGAGCTGTCCTCCTCAAGATCGTTGATCACCGACAGGCGGACGTTTTGGCCCTGTCGCAAACGGATGAGCGGCGCCGGAACCGTGCCGTTAATGCCGATGGCATGGCTTTGCCGACCATCGATCGTCATCATCTGATGCGCGATCTTGAGCGTGATATCATCGCCGCTGACCGTTGGCAGTGGCTTGGCAATGCCGGACGAAACGGGCTGAGCCCATGCCGGCAGCCATGCCGACAATGCGAGGCCGCCGCCGGCCAGCGCAGCGCCACGGAAAAGGTCGCGGCGGTTCAATCCGGGGGACATAATATCTCCTTGTTCAACATGCAGCACTTTGGGTCCGCAAAGACGCTCAAGCGCGGTATCTGTTTATCCTTACGCGCGAGCAGCGCGCACCCCTCATTCCTCAGCGAGTATTTCTGCAAGGCGCGCGCGCGCGCGATACAGGCGCGTCTCCACAGCCTTGCTACTGACGGAAAGCGCTTTGGCAGCCTCTGATTGACTGAGTCCTTCGACGGTCCTGAGCATCAGGACTTCACGCAACGTGCTAGGCAATGCGCTGATCGCCGCCGACAGTCGCTCCACCTCTATTTTCGATTCAGCACTGGCATGTGCGGAGGGTGCGTCATCCGGCACTTGCTCAATCTCATCATCCGACGGCGCGGAGCCGAATGTGAAGAACTGCCGCACCCTCTGGCGGCGGCGCCAATCTCGACATTTGTTAATCGCGATCCGGGATAGCCAGGCGCGTAGCGGACGCGCACCATCATATTTCCGCAGATGGCTGAACGCGGATACAAAGCAGTCCTGCGTGAGATCAAGCGCGTCCTCGGCATTCCCGACCAAGCCGCGCACCAGTCGAAATATCGCTGTCTGGTGCCGACGCATGATCTCGGCGAAAGCCGACTGCCGACCGGCAAGCGTCAGTGCTGCTAGTTCACCGTCCGAACACGCCTGGAGATCCAGACTCACCGTGCATCGTCGGTGAGCGCATGAACCACCGCCTGATCGAAGGTCTTGGCCTGATCGGGGCGAAGAATTTGCCGCATGGCGAAGATGTGCCCGAGCGTTTCCTTTTGCAATTCGCCCATTGCCTGATGCGACCGATCGACGGCCGCGGTCACACGCGGCCCTTCGCCATGTTCGACCTCGATCGCGGCTGCGAGACGCGCATTGTCCGATCGCAGTTCAAGCTCCAGCGCGCGCCGACGCACGGCGAAACCCTGCTCCAGCAGCTCGATCTTGGCCTTCTGACGATCATCCAGATCGAGCTTGCTGTGCAAGACATCGTGGAGCTCGACGCCGGCTGCCTTGGGTTGCGGGAAAAAGTAGCGACCCAGGAACACGCCCGCAACCGCCGAAACAAATGCGACGATGGCGACGAGGAGCAGCAATTTGGACTTCATTGAGAACCTACCAGCAGCGTCGAAGGGGCCAGCGGATTTGATGGCCCGAAAGGCGAGAGCGTGACCGACGCCTCGGCACGCGGGGTAAAGCCATTGCTGGCGATACCCAGCAGTACCGCTCCGAAAGCCGCGACCGCACCGAGGCGGAATTGAGACGCGGTCGAAACCTGCGGCAATGCCGCTATGCGTCGGAACACAGCATCCTCCAGACCAATCAGCCCCGGATGCGTCGGTTCGTTGCGTAAGCGGCTCAGCAGCCGGTCCAGGTCGGTATCCATCGAAAAGTCCAATCCTCAATCAATCCGGGGCAACGGCCCAGGACGTGTTCTTTACTTTCCCCTCTATCAGCCTGTCCGTCAAAGCATCGCACATAGCGGGCAGATCTGAGCAACAACGACGGAGCAGCCGCATCGCTATGGCGCCGTCTTCGTCATGCCGGGCATATCTTTCATCATCGCGTCATGGTCTTCGGGCGCACTGGCTATTGCCGCCTGATATTGGGCGGGTGACATACGCGGAAGTTGCCGCACGAAAGCCACCATGTCCCAGATCAGTTCGTCGCTATGGGTCTTACCCCAAGCCGGCATCGCGGTCAGCTTGACCCCATGCTTGATGATCCAGAATTGCTCCTTTGGCGATCTTTGCTCCTCGCGGGAAAGCTCCGGCGCCCTCGGATAGAGTCCCTGGCTGATTTCGGACTTTTCCAGTCCTGGCCCGAGATGGCAGCCGCTGCACATCTCGGTGTACAGCCCCGCCCCGCTCTGCACCCGCTTCACGTCCCCAAGGTTAGCCGGGACATTCACATCGCGAGATCGCACGGCGATGGAACGATCTCGGAGCTGCTCGATCAGCCAATAGACCGGTTTGGTGTGTGGCGAATCCGCCCCTATGTCATAGGCACCTACATAGACGACGATCCCCGCTAGCGCGCCGCCGACCAGCGCTGTTGCAGCGATAAAGCCCACACTTGGAAAGTGCCTGCGCAGCCAAACCGTCCTAGCATTCTCCATAGCTTCCTCCCGCGCGGCAGCGTCCCTTGGATTCAGGTGGTTCTCACACCCATCCAATTGTCCATACGCACTGCAAGCTTCGATCCCTCATCTGTCGCGCACTTCACATTCGCAATCCCGCCGGGGTTCTGATTTGAAGAATTCTTGTGCGCCTGATGAGGGGTGGCGCCGCGTGGTGCGTAATTCGATGTGTCGGCAGTCTCGCCGCCCATGGAGAAATCGATGTTTCGTAAAACAGTCTTTGCCGTCGCCATGGCGGCGTCTGTCCTCACCGCTACCGCTGCGCAGGCTCACCCTAAGCTCAATGGCGCAACTCCTGCCGCCAATGCCGTGGTCGCCGCCCCGACCAGAATTCAGCTCGTCTTTTCTGAAGCGCTCGTCGCACAATTTTCGGGGCTCGACCTGACGATGACTGAAATGCCGGGCATGAAGATGGGGCCGATGAAGATGAACGGCGTCAAGGCAACCGTAGGTGCCGATGGCAAGACCCTTGTCGCGACGCTTGCCAAGCCGTTGCCGGTTGGAACCTACAAGGTCGACTATCACGTCGTCTCTGCTGACACCCATCGCATCCAGGGCAGCTACACCTTCAAGGTCCAGTAAGACCGTGCCGGACATCATAGCGATCGCAGTGAGGCTGGGACTTTTCCTCGATCTCATGCTCCTCTTCGGGTTGCCGATGTTCGGCCTATATACGTTGCGCGGGACTGAGCGGGCATCCGGCTCGGTCCTGCGTTTCCGGTCGGTGTTGGCGACAATCGCGCTGGCCGGTATCGTATTATCTATCCTGGGCATGATGGTCCTGGCGGCCTCGATGGGGGGCGTGCCACTCGATCAGGTAGACCGCGCCACGGTCAATCTTCTCATATCGGGCACGGCGATCGGGACGGTCTGGCAGGTACGGGTCGCGGCCCTCCTGCTCGTGCTCTATTTTTCCATCGTCGGTTGGCGGCGTCCCGCTTTCGCCCTGTGGTCGCTGTCAGCGACCGCCGCTGTCGCTCTGGCGACCTTGGCCTGGACGGGTCATGGCGCTGCCGATGAAGGCTTGCGGGGATGGGTCCATCTTGGTGCCGATATCATCCATCTCTGGGCAGCGGGCATCTGGGTAGGCGCGTTGTTCGCGCTTTGCCTCCTCGTTTTCCGCCCTGCCGCGCGCATGGCGGTGGATCACATTCACCTCTCGCACCGCGCGCTGGATGGATTTGCGAAGGTCGGATCGGTGGTCGTGGCGCTGCTTATCGTGTCGGGTTTGATCAATAGTTGGATACTGATCGGCCCCTCCAATCTGGGATCCCTGTTTACCAGCCTCTATGGCCTGCTGCTGGTGGCAAAGCTGCTGCTGTTCGGCTTGATGCTGTTGCTGGCGGCGGCCAATCGCTACTTTCTGACGCCGTCGCTCGCGGCGGCGATCGAGACAGGCAACACCTCATCGGCGATAGGGTCACTGCGCCGTAGCCTCGCAATCGAGACCGGGTTTGCCATTACCATTCTTGCCCTCGTTGCCTGGTTAGGCCTGTTGGCCCCACCTGCCTCCGGCATGTGATCCTGCGTCAGGGCAGCGCACGCATTATTTCAAAGGCCTCATTTTTGTGTATGTCGACTGCGCAGTTCCATAAACGATCGGTCAGAGCGCTGTTGATGCTGCTCTCTATAGCTCTCGTCGTTTCGCATGGCGGTCCAAGTCCTGTCATACATTCTGCGGAGACGGAACACAGACCACTCGCCGAATTACGCGTAGATGCTCATGTGGACGGTGCAAATGCTGGCGATACCGGCAGCAATGAAGAGCCCGCCACAGATCATTCGCATATGCCTGCGGTTCGGGTGAACGACGTTACGCTGGCGTTTTGGAACCGCACAGTCCGCAAGAAGATGTTCGGCCGATTGGCGCATGATCTCCGCGCGCAGGATCTTCTCGCAGAATTGATGCGACCTCCCACACTTCGGTAGCGCCCACTCCTCACTTTCTAGCCATCTGCCCAATTCCATGGCGCCTAACCGTCGGGTCAGCGCCAGCGGCTGTCTAGGAAGGTGTGACGTTCCAATACGTAACGAATTCGGCCTCAATCATGAGACGCCGGATCAGTGGCGCATTGGCCTACCGAAATGATCCCGGTGATCAGGCGCATTCTGAGGTACGCCGCGCGCCGTCCTCGGGCAAATGAGGGCAACAAGTACAATGCTGATGGAAATCGCTTATGGCGTTGCCGCCCTGGCAGCGACGCCCACGGCACAGGTGCACTTATCCGAGCTAGGCAAGGCAGGTGCCCAGTGCCGTCCAGATGAAAATGGTCCGGCCATAATTATCGATGTTGCGGGTCTCAAAGACCGCGTTGGACTGTTGAAGCTTGAGGTGTGGCCACCCCACGACGACGATTTCCTGCAGGATGCCAACGTTCTCGTCGCTCAAGGCAAGATATTCCGTCGGCTCGAACTGCCGCTCCGTCGCGACACGCCCCTACGCATGTGCATCAGAGTACCGAGACCGGGCACCTATGCGGTCAGCTTGCTTCATGATCGCGATTCCAGCGGGAAATTCAGCATATTGGTCGACGGCGTCGGTTTTGCGCAAAATCCCAAACTCGGGTGGAGCAAGCCGAACGCGTCTGCCGTGACCCTTACTGTCGGACGAACGGCGACCCGGTCACGCATCGTCCTCAACTATCATAGGGGCTTTCTCTCCTTCGCGCCGTTGAAGGGGGAATAAGCAATGCGGATCGTTGATGTATGCGCTTTTTACTCTCCTCTCGGTGGCGGCGTAAAAACCTATGTTCGCCATAAGATGCGTGCCGGCCCCCGGCTCGGGCACGAGATTATTGTCCTAGTCCCTTCCATCCAGCCCGGCGTGGAGATCGTGGGGCCCGGCGCTCGAATCGAATATGTCGAAGGCAAACCGTTCCCGCTCGATAAGCGTTACAATTATTTCTACGATGAGGCCGCGTTGCACGCCAAGCTCAATGCACTAAAACCTGACTTCGTCGAGGCCTCAACGCCATGGAGCAGCGCCGGCATCGTCGCGCGTTGGCGCACCGACGTTCCGCGCAGCCTCATCATGCATGCCGATCCGCTCGGGAACTACGCTTACAGGTGGTTTAGAGGTGTAGCGAGCCGGCCGATGATCGATCGCGGGTTCGAATGGTTCTGGCAACGTCTGAGGCGCCTGGATGAGCGCTTCGATCATATCATATGCGCAAGCTCGGACCTTACGGCTCGCTTGAAGGAGGGAGGACTCAAAAAAGTCGTCATGAATCGTATGGGGGTCGAGCCTGACATATTTTCACCCGCTAACCGCGACTTGAACGCGAGGCGATATCTTCTTAAACTATGCGACCTTCCGGAACATGCTCTCCTGTTGGTAGGTGCCGGTCGCCACGCACCCGAAAAGCGCTGGCCAATGATAATCCAGGCTGTCACGGCCAGCGGTTATAAGCACCCTATCGGTCTGATTATAGCTGGTGACGGCCGATGTAGTGCTGCGGTTCACAAAGCCGTTGCGGGCAATCCCCACATCCGTCTCATCTCACCAATTTCGGACAGGAACGAGTTCGCCACATTCCTCGCTAGCGGAGATGCCTTGGTTCATGGCAGCGAATCCGAGACGTTCTGCATGATCGCCGCTGAAGCGCGCGCTAGCGGTCTGCCAATGCTCGTGCCTGACAGCGGTGCCGTCGCTGAGCATCTAGTCACAAATGCCGGATACCATTATCATTCAGCAAAAGCGGCAAGCCTCGCACAAGCGATCCAGCGTTTGGCGCGAGAAGGTGCTGATAGTCATCAGGCAACTGCGCGCGTCGCCGCTCAGGACACCCGCACTATGGACCAACATTTCACGGACTTATTTGACCTTTATACGTGCTCCGTCAGATCGAGACCAGGAGCTGGCACGGCTTGGAGAGACTTATCCTTGCAGTGTGCCAGGCCAGGGCTGTCAATGGCTCGAGCGCGAGCGAGCGATGTGGTCCGAACCTCGAGCCATACCTCCAAGGTCGATTAGATCTGTGCCGGACCTCATTGCGATCATGCTTTTCGGTGTCGAGTAGCCGATCCTGGACCTGATGGTTTCTGGTGACCTCGATGGATCGCTCCGCCTGCATCCGTGATCTAGTCCGACTTCAAGGCAGCGCGCGCGATATCGCCTTGATTGCCTTTAGACCCGAGCCAAACCGGGAAATCGCCTCCTTGTGCCGTTCGAGCTCGCCATAGGGAAGATAGGCGATTTCGAGGTCCGCGATCCGGCTGAACGCGGGCCTTGCGATTTGCGCTCGGACTTCGCTTTCGCGAGCGTCAGGAGCGACAAGGAACAATCCGGCTGTCGCGTGAAGATCGCTGCCGCTCAGCGCAAGGTCCAGCATCCGGACGATACCCGAATAGATAGACGTCGAATGTTCGACTTCGAAGGCTGCTGCGACCCGGTCGCCGCCCCGCTCCAGCCACAAAACGTCGATGAGGCGGATCGCATCCGCTCCCGTCGATGTCGAAATGGAAGTTGGCAGGCTTTCGAGGCACCCCTCCCCCAAGCGCACCCCGTCATGCAGCCGTCCCCGGTCATTGGATGCGATCCAGATGTCATACCCCAGCGCTAGACCGATATCGCGCAGCCACGCCTGGATTTCCGAATGAGTGCGGTCACTCTCGCCCTGCTTTTGCAGCGCTTTGTTGAGGGTTTGCGCTTCGGCCCGGGCTCGCTCGAGGCGCGCCGCCCAGGATCCTAGAGTCTGGTCTTCCTCGTCGCGCGGGGGCGCGGGATAGCGGCCCGAGCCGATGTCGAACAGAAGGCCACCAATGGCGCCCAGATCGTTCGACAGCAGATCGCGGAAACGCTCGTTCAGGTCGAGCACGCCCGAGCGCATTGCGAGAAAATGCTGCCAGCTTCCGAGCTTCACCTTGCCGCCGGTCAGCTTGTTGTATCCGTTGACGATCGCCGTGTTGAACGGCGGCACGAGGGTTGGATGCAGGAAATAGAGGAGGTTGGCCACCGCTGGCCCCAGCCCTTTGATGTTCAGACGATCGATCGTGTGAATACCTGCGATGATCTCTTCCGCGGTGTCGCAACAGGCGCAATGGTCCAGCAATCGACCAAACGCGCGTTGGTTCGCCGGGTTTTCATAGATGTCGGGAATGCGCAATTTGGGCTTCCAGAGAAACGCATGATCCGCCCCCTTGAATATCTGCCTCTGCTCGGCGACTGAATGAACGACCGTCTCCAGAGAAGAACCGCGATAGGCCACGCCAAACCGACCGGCTTCGATCTCGGCAACCACTTGAGCCAGACCACGCCTGATCGAGCGAAAATTCTTGATGCGCTCGTCCCATAGAAACCAGCTCTGGTACGTCGCGTTCGGGTCTTCCTTCCATCGCTGGATCAGTTGCCGCGCCAGCAATTCAAACTCCGCCAAACCCCGCTCCCCTTTCGCGCCGATCCTCTCCGACGCTAGCACTCCGCCACGTATTCGGCCAGTTTTTGCGCGGTCGCCCCGAATGAAAATCGGATCTCATTATTTGATATCGTCCGGAATATGCGTCAGCAGGTCACGGGTATAGTCGATCAGGAGATCGCCAGCGGTTGCCCCGTAAAGCGCGAGGAACAAGATGAACGCCAGGAGCTTCGGGACGAAGCTCACGGTCTGTTCGCTGATCGATGTAGCAGCCTGGATCATCGAGACAATCAGCCCGACCACCAACATGATTATCAGCGGGGGGCCAGCGACGAGCATGATCACCCAAAGCGCCTGGCCCATCGAGGTTGAGAAAGGGCTGTAGGTCTCCATTGCTCCCACCCGACTATGATGCGGACGCCCCTGCCCGTGATGCTGCAACCTATGTTGCGGGGCGAGCGACACGGAGCGCGATCGGTTGATGCCAATCCGTCTTCCCCACATCCGCTCGCCCCGGCGCCACGCTGCGACCCGTGGGCACCTCGGCTGTCCATCCTGCCAGGCGATGTGCTTCATCTGAATTTGCGCAGCGCTGGCGTTTACCCCTCACGACCCGATCTTTTTTTGGAAGAGCGCGTCTCTGTTCGAGGGAAGAGGCGTCGTGCCGCGTAATATCAGTGACGGCCGAGGTCAGCGAAAGGCTCGCATGTACGATTGTGTCATCATAGGCGGCGGCCCGGCAGGGCTGACAGCAGCCACCTATCTGGGCCGGTTTCTGCGTTCTACGCTGGTCATCGATGCTGGCGACGGCCGCGCGTCCTCCATTCCAGCCACGCACAACCTGATGGGTTTTCCAGAAGGCATATCGGGCGACGATCTGCTGTCGCGGATGCGCCGGCATGCCCTGCGTTACGGCGCGAAGCTCTCCGATGGTTTAGCCAATGGGATTGTACAGACCCGGACGGGCTTCCTGGTCACTACAGGTGTCGAGGCCGTCAATACCCGCACGATATTGCTTGCCCAAGGCGTGATAAATCATCGTCCGCAAATGGCGCTGGAAATGCATGATCGAGGCCTCGTGCAAGGTCTGATACGCTATTGCCCGATATGCGACGGCTATGAGGTACGCGGCAAGCGGGTGGCCGTGCTGGGGTGCTCAGACCATGGCGCCGCCGAGTCTGTATTCGTGCGGCACTATAGCGACACCGTCACCTTGCTCGCGCAGGACGGCTCGCAACTTTCGGAGGCCGAAGAGGCAGATCTGGCTCGACGCGGTATCGCGGTCGAACACGCCCCTGTCCGAGGTTTGTCGATCGATGGAAAGAATCTGATCGCTCAGTTGACCGATGGCCGATCGCTTCGGTTCGACACCCTTTATGTTGCCCTCGGAACCTCCCCTCGCTCGGAACTCGCGCACATGGCCGGCGCGAAACTGGACCAGGTAGGGTGCATTGTCGTCGACGAGCATCAACAAACGACGGTCAGCGGCCTGTTCGCTGCTGGCGACATGGTCGAAGGGCTGGATCAAATTGCTGTTGCGGCCGGTCAGGCCGCAAAGGCTGCAACGGCGATCCACAATCTGTTGCCCGTCTGAGATGCCAGCGCAGAATAATCCATCAGAAATATATGCATGTCGGGCTTGACCCTGACACGATGTCAGACCCCAGATTGCATTTCGTCGATAAGGAGACGAGCCTGTGACTGATCCTGTTCCAGCTAGCAATTCGGGCGCCCATAGCTGCTGCGCCGGCAAGCACGGTGGCGGCACGGACGTGAAAACGGTCAAAGACCCGGTTTGCGGGATGATGGTTGATCCAACGGGAACGTCACATCATGCCTCGCATAACGGCGAGGACTATCATTTCTGCAGCGCAGGTTGCCGCACGAAGTTTGTCGCTGACCCGGAACGCTACCTGTCCGAGGGTGACAAGGAGGCGGCAAACGCTCAACCGGGCGCAATCTGGACCTGCCCCATGCACCCGGAGGTCCGCCAGGATCATCCCGGGCCGTGCCCGATCTGCGGCATGGCCCTTGAGCCGGAACTTGTGACGGCCGACACTGGGCCAAGCGGTGAACTTCTGGATATGTCCCGGCGTTTCTGGATCGCCTTGCTGCTCACCATCCCGGTGTTTGTCCTGGAGATGGGCAGCCACCTCTTCCCGGCGCTGCATAATCTTGTGCCGCCCCGACTATCTAGTTGGCTTCAGTTTGCGCTGGCTACCCCGGTCGTGCTCTGGGCGGGATGGCCATTCTTTGAACGTGGGTGGGCGTCCGTGCGGACACGGAACCTCAATATGTTCACCCTGATCGCGATGGGCACGGGCGTGGCCTGGGCTTACAGCGTGGTGGCAACCATCGCCCCGTCGGTATTCCCGGCAGCGTTTCGCATGATGGACGGGACGGTCGCGATCTATTTCGAGGCCGCCGCCGTTATCACCGTGCTCGTGCTGCTGGGCCAGGTGCTCGAGCTGCGCGCCCGCGAGCGGACTTCGGGCGCGATCAAGGCGCTACTCAACCTCGCGCCCAAGACCGCGCGCCGCATTGGCGCCGACGGGGATGATGAGGAGGTCCCGCTCGAGCAGGTGGCCGTCGGCGATCGTCTCCGTGTCCGGCCCGGCGAAAAAGTACCCGTCGACGGCAAGGTCGAAGACGGCCGATCTTCGCTCGACGAGTCGATGGTGACGGGCGAGTCGATGCCGGTCACGAAGGCGCTGGGCGATGCGGTCATCGGCGGAACGATCAACCAGAGCGGCGCCCTCGTCATTCGCGCAGAGAAGGTCGGACGCGACACGATGCTGGCCCGTATTGTTCAGATGGTCGCTGACGCCCAGCGTTCGAGGGCACCCATCCAGCGCTTGGCCGATCGGGTCGCGGGATGGTTCGTGCCTGCGGTCCTGCTGATCGCGGTCATTGCCTTTGGCGTGTGGGGGATCTGGGGGCCAGAGCCGCGTCTGGCCCATGGCCTGATCGCCGCTGTCGCTGTCCTCATCATCGCCTGCCCCTGCGCCTTGGGGCTGGCGACGCCGATGTCAATCATGGTCGGCATCGGCCGGGGCGCAGGGCTCGGCGTGCTGATCAAGAATGCCGAAGCCCTGGAGCGGATGGAGAAGATCGACACACTGGTCGTCGACAAGACCGGCACGCTGACCGAGGGGCGGCCGTCGGTTACCCGCATCGTTCCCGCGACAAGCTATGAGGAGACCGAGCTTCTGCGGCTTGCCGCCGGCGTGGAGCGGGCATCGGAACATCCGCTGGCGCTGGCCGTGGTCGCCGCCGCCAAGGATAGGGGGATTGCGCTTCCCGAAGTCACCGACTTTGATTCACCGACCGGCAAGGGCGCGATCGGCACGGTGGATGGCAAGCGCATCACCCTGGGCAACGCCCGTTTCCTGTCTGAAAGCGGGGTCGACGTCAGCGCACTCGAGCCCCAGGCGGACGAACTGCGTCAGGATGGCGCGACCGCCATCTTCATCGGCATCGACAAGCAGGCGGCCGGCATTCTGGCCATCGCCGATGCAATCAAGGCGACGACGGCCGAGGCCATCGCGGCGCTTCGCAAGGAGGGCATACGGGTCGTGATGCTGACCGGCGACAATCGCACCACGGCGCAAGCGGTCGGGCGAAAGCTCGGGATCGACGATGTCGAAGCCGAAGTGCTACCAGATCGGAAAAGCGCGGTGGTCGCGCGATTGAAGAGTGAAGGGCGCATCGTCGCCATGGCAGGCGACGGGGTCAACGATGCGCCGGCGCTCGCCGCCGCCGATGTCGGCATTGCGATGGGTTCGGGCACCGATGTCGCGATCGAAAGCGCTGGTGTGACGCTGCTGAAGGGCGACCTTAATGGCATCGTGCGCGCGCGCCGGCTTAGTGAGGCGACGATGTCCAACATCCGCCAGAACCTGTTCTTCGCCTTCATCTACAACGCCGCCGGGATCCCGATCGCGGCAGGGCTGCTCTATCCGATCTTCGGCATCCTGCTTTCGCCGATCATCGCTGCAGCAGCGATGGCATTGTCCTCAGTCAGCGTGGTCACCAACGCGCTGCGCCTCAATCGGGCGGCACTGTAAGAGCCAGCAGCCTCAACCGGTTTCTTGTCACATCCGGTGCGCCATACGCAGTCGCAGACAGTTTCAGCGCTTTCCGCCGTGTCGAGCCCTCGAGCAATCCCGCGCTCGCGCGGGCTTTGACGGAGGATGTTGTCGCGTGAATCAGAACATGCGATCGCTCATGATCTTCGATTGCGAAAGCGCCCGGGTCGGCGCGGCAGGCACGGCCTTCGATCGAATCGAGAAGAGCAGAGTTCATATTGTCAACGAACCTGAATTTTTTGGAACGGCGAGCTTCATTTTGGAGCGAGTTGGGCGATCTATCGTGGTCTCGTGGAACATCAGGACCTGCATGCTCACGTCGCCGTGCAACTCGTCGTCGGTCTGAATGGGAGGCTCGAACTCGGATTCTCTGGAGACGAGACTCTCACTTGTGACGCAGTGGTGCTCGGCCCAATGGTCGCGCACCGCGTGTATCCCAGCTCAACCCGTGCCCTTTTGCTTTATGCGGATCCGCGGGGGCGGCTCGGCCGTGCGTTGCGACGCCTCAGCGCCGATGGAGTGGCGCCCGTTCCGCAATTGCGAGCGTTGATCCGGCGCTTGGTTCAAGAAGGCGCCCCGGCTGAGCAATTCGTGACGGCTCTCCTGCAAGAAATCGGGCCTCCGACTTCGGCCGCAGACAAGCGGCTAGGCTCGCTTCTTGCAGTCGCAGACGGTTCGCAGGGTGATCCGCTCAGCATGCGGGACCTCGCCAGCCGATCAGGTTTGTCGAACTCCGGGTTCCGGGAACTTGCCAAGCGTGCCTTGGGCGTACCGCCCGCCCGATACGCTCTCTGGCGCAAGCTCGAATATGCGCTCCGCGCGGTAACTGACGGCGAAAGCTTGGCTGCAGCGGCGCACATAGGCGGGTTCGCCGACCAAGCGCACCTGGCTAGGACAATGCGGCGCATGTTCGGCGTGACGGCGTCAGAACTAATTGCTTTACGATTAGCGCATCGGAGCCATTGAGTGGCTGGCGGGCACGTTATCGGCGTTACCGAAGATTGTCCTGCCTTCGGTATAGAGCATGAACTCTGCCCCAAGCAGCAGAACCAGGAGCGGGAACGCTATGGGGCGTCGAGCCGCTGGGTCGCCACGCGGAGAAAGAAAAAGCGACAGCGCTGCGGCAGCAAGGGTTGCGCTGATAACTCGGTGCTGTGTTATCAGCAAAAGCATGGGAGCGGCCGAACTGTGCTGCGCGTGCAAGGCGAAGACCGCGGCCGCCGTCAATATGCCGGCGATCAGCGGCGCACGCCACATCAGGCTTTTGCGGTCCTTCCAAACACGAACAGTCTCGACCCCGGCGCAGAGAATGAGGATCGCACCCAGGACCAGATGTTGGCCGCTTTCGGCGGCGTAGCCACCCGGCGCTGCGGAGCCATGCACAAAGGGATCGAGCGCCATTTCAACGCCGAAGGCGATCAATCCTGCAGGAATCACGAAATCGAGCCAACGACTGTTCAGCCTTCCACAGGCGCGGCAAAGCAGGAGCGCCCCAATAAGCATCAACGCCGCGCCAAAAATCCAATGCACTTGCTCCGAGGTCAGTCCCATGTCGCGCTCCGATGAAAAATGTTCTGTGGCACGGTGACGCGTCGGCGACTCATCGTCTTGAACGAATCGCCAGCACTCGGAATTTCTGAGTGGGCGACGGCTGAACCGGGCATAAAACGCTGGCGAATAGGATGAGCCGCGCCTGACAGTCACGCGCTTGCGACAGAAGACTCCTGCCTTGCCGCCCCATAGCAGTGAGTCCCGCCCAAGCAGGTTTTCAAGCCCGGCTTTGCCTACCGAGCGGAGCAGCAAAGCGAGACAGTTATCCCTTGATCGGCTGCGCCGTGCAAGGATTTCTGACCAGAACCCAATTCTGCCTCGAGGCCACCGCCCGCGGAGCGTCAACATTAAAGGGACTTAATGCTCGCCTCAGCAATTCCAGACTGAGGAAGAGTAGAAGACAGTCGCGCCCGACCATGGGGTACTGCGGATTCCCTCGATAAAGAGCATCTTCCTTGTGACGCCCGCGATCGACTCTGCCGATTCCACCACACGGGCCGGCACCGTTCATCACGGCCGGGACCGCATAGATAGGGTCAGAGCTCGAGCGCTTGCGCCAACGATGGCGCCGGGCAGCCGCAACACGGCGCAAGACGCAGAAGAAATCAGTGCCGATATCCGGCTAGGAAGCCCTGATCGCGAGGCGCAGGGGACGTATTCACTGGGAATGTTCTGTTTCAAAGCCTGGGTATTTGTCGCCGACGGATGATGAGACGTTGAAAGCCATCGCCGCGTACGTCCCAACGCTTTTGGCGCCTGGCGGCATGTGCATGCTGGTCAATCACTATTTCTTCCGTTTTGACGCGGATTCTCGCCGATCCCGTCGCATCCACGACGCCTTCGCCTGGTCGCCAGGCTTTACCTTGCAAGCCGAACACCGACGGCCTTTCTATCTGGTGACGCTGTTGCGAGGCGCAGAGGCAGGCGTTCGCGGACTTGATCAGATGCGCGCAGATAGAGTGCGGGTTTGAACCGGCTGGCTTATCGGGCGCCAGTTGACACCGCAAGGTTACATGCCCTGTCTGGTACAATTTTTTGGAATGAGCGATCTTCGAAGGTAGACGGCGCGCGGGTCATTCGGCATGATCTTCCTTGGGTTTGGCCTGTTGCGCGTGCTGTCGGGAGCGGTGCGAAAGTCTCGTCCACCCCGGCATGCGGTGCAACTCGAGGATCAGAAGAAGCATCACTGCTGTGATGATAGCGAGGTGGTAAATGCCGTACGCGGCGCTCAGGCCCACCGCGGCAGAAGCCCAGAGAGTTGCTGCTGTTGTGAGCCCCGTGACCCGTCCGGCGTCGCGCAGGATAATCCCCGCGCCAATAAATCCGATTCCTGTAACGATGCCGGCAGAGATGCGGCCCTGATCGCCGATAGCGCCCGAGATGAGCCCGAATGCGCAGGCGCCCAAGGCGGTGGCCATATAGGTTCTGATTCCGGCTTCCCGGCCCCGATGTTCCCGCTGCCAACCGATCACAGCACCCAACATGGCAGCAAGGACGATGCGCCCGATATCCACCCACCATGGCGCATCCGCCGCCGCAACTGATGTCATAATCTCTCCTGTTGCATGTGCTATGCGACGTATGGGGACAGCGCTTTCGTGAAATAGGGACGTCGGCTGGCGGAGCCATGGCAGTGAACCTGACGGCACCGCCGTCATTCTCGGCTGGCCTATTTGTGGTCCTTTGCGAACCGATGGTGCGAGCCAGCAGACATGTATCTAGGAATTCTCCTGCAGCCGTTGGGGCCTTTCCGGACTAGGATCGTGACCAGAGGAGGGGTAGCTGCTCTTATCCGGACTGCACCCAGTTCTCGCCACATGGCTCGAAAGCACCAAGGTGTTGACGCTGGTACGCGCTCATATTTCCCAAGCAGGCGCCAAACGTATAGGCTTTCCGTCATGGCCATCGCGGCGCGCCCTTACGCGCCACGGTGGCCATGACATCGGTTTGCGGATATGATGGTGGTCATGGATATCCGGGCGGGCATGGGTATGACGGCGGGCACGGATATAGCGGCGGTCATGGATATGGCGGTGGGCACGGATATAGCGGTGGCCATGGGTATGGCGGCGGGCACGACGGCGGTGGCCACGACGGCGGCCATAATTGATAGCTGGCTGTCGCAACGTCCATCGTCGATAATGCAGTGTGATGTTGCACCATGAGCGGAGCCGGATTCGATCCGCGGTCAGATGTCCGATCAGAAGGCTCTGTTCGCGGATCACGGCCCGACGGCGAGTGAAGATTTCACACCGGTTCCAGTCTGAGTGTCAGATGCTGTAAGCAGTCGCGCAGCGTCGTTAAAATGTTCTGGCGATCTCGTCCTCCGAGATTGATCACCCCGTAGCGGAAGCTCTGGCCGTCCTGCATTTCACCCGGCAGCCGCTGATTCAAGGCGTCGAGCACTTCGGTCCTGCTATCCGGGGGCGTTTGCGGGAGGGGGCGGAATCCTACGCCAAGCTCGCCCAGATAGCCGGCGCGAGATCTTACTTGTTGCTGCCTTCTACGGTCGCGCCAGAAAGGCGACGGCTCAGTTCTATCCGGCGATG